>NZ_JBJJLO010000113.1:0-20655 GCF_046230915.1 Pseudomonas sp. KCJK8993 | reverse complement strand
GCCTTCACCAAAACCCCGCGCCCCAAACCGGGGCCCCCGCCAAAGACAATAGGCGACCGGCCCCCCCGGCCCGGCGAACAGAGGAGGGCTGGCGGCCAGCCAACCCTCGGAAAAGCCGTGCCAAGGGGGGGGAGTCGTTGGCCCCGCCTCCACACTTGCGCTATCGAGACGATAGCCAGCCTTGATTCGTCGCCGTGCTGTTCGCGCCCTATCCTTGGTCCATGAGTTTCCAGACACTAAGGATGAGCATCATGGGCCAACGCCACCCCAACCTCCCCGCCTGGCAATGGCGGGTCTACCCCAACAGCCACCAGCATCCGACCAACCTGGTGCTGCACCTGATCGCCGTGCCATTGTTCATCGTCGGTTTCCTGCTGATTGCCTCGGGAGTGTTTTCCCTGAGCCTGTTGAGCCTGGCCATCGGCGCGATCGGCATCCTTGCGGCCCTGGGCCTGCAACGCCACGGCCATAGCCTCGAGGCCAAGGCCAGCGAGCCTTTCACCGATCGCCAGGACGCAGTCCAGCGCTTGCTGGTGGAGCAGTTCGTGACCTTTCCCCGCTTCGTCCTGAGCGGTGCCTGGTGGCGTGCCTGGTTGCAACGCCACCGGCACTGACGGCCTCTGGGGCTCAGCCGAAGATGGTCACCGTCTGCCGGCTCAGGGCGACCAGCCGCCCATCGGCACTCCACAGTGCGGCAGCGGCATGCCCATAGCCGTCGCGGGCATGCTCGATCTCCACCCGGTACTTGCACCAGTCCAGGGTATCCAGCTCCAGCAGCGGCTGGACGAACTCGATGGTCCAGGTCAGGGTGCTGCCGGCGGCGGGCTTGGTCAGGTGCGGCAACAACGCCGGCGGCCAGGCATCCACCAGGGCCAGGATGTGCGCTTCGGTCACCGGTTCTTCCTTGACGTCGCCCCGCAGGCGCACCCAGCCCCCCATGTCCCGTGAGCGATTGCCGGTGAACGGCATGCCGCCGATGCTCCAGCGCATCGCCAGGTGGCGCATGAATTCCGGGGTCACGCCCGGGATATAGGGCAGCTCCTGGCAATCGTCCCAGTGCTTCATTTCAGGTGCCGGCAAGGCCTCGACACTCACCACCGACTGCCGCGAGGCGCCGAAGCTGCCCTGCACCAGCGTCACGACCTGGCCTTCCTGCATCACCCGTCCCAGAACCTGGCTGACCGCCTTGCCCTCGCGCAGCACATCCACTTCGAAACTCACCGGCACTTCGGGAGCCACCGGACCGACGAAGGTCACCGCCAGGGATCGTACCGGACGGTCCGCCGGAACCTTGGCGCGCATCGCCTCGTACTGCAGGGCCACCACCAGACCGCCGAAGCTGGCCCGCCCCTGGGCCCATTGCGCCGGAATGCTCAGGGCCTCGGGCTGTTTGCGAACCGCTTCGAGCAAATCATAGAAACGCATGAAAACCTCTACGGGAAATGTATGAACCCAGGGATCTTAACCAGCGAGCCAGGGCTCTACAGCAACTATTCCGGCCAAAGCAGCGGACAGAAAGGCCGCTGGCCGGCACTCAATGGCCAAAGCAATCACCGTACAGCTTGTCCAGCATGCGGTCGGCTCGCGCCTCGGCCTTGAGCATGGTACGCCGCCAGGTGGCCACGCAAGGCAGCAGGTCCGGCTGCTGCTCGGCCTGGGCCAGCCATTGCCAACAGTCATGCCAATCACCCAGCGCCGCCTGGGCGGCCTTGAGCCGCTTGATGGCCGGGCCAGGCAAACGGTCCAGTTCAGGATAGGACTCGGCGGCATAACGCACCCGCTTGATCAGCAAGCGCAGGCGATGGCGGTCGTGGGCCGGATCCTCCAGTGCCTGGCCCAGGGCCTGCCATTGCTTGCCCAGGCGCCTCTCGATGCGCGGGCGCAAGCCTTCCAGCAACTCCTGGCGCTGGGCGGCCCTGAGAAATCGCGGGAATGCATCCAGCACCATGGCCAGGCGCGCCAGTTCAGGCCCCGCGGCCACGGCGGGATACTCCTGGGCCAGCAGCACGGTGCGGCGGTCGCCGGCGGCATGCTGGCCATGCTGATGCAGGTAGGCCGCCAGGACTTCGCGATCCCGGATCGGCGTGGTCACGCGCCCCACTTGCGCACCGGCCTGTTCCAGCTGCTCGACTCCCGGCAGGCCGCGCAACGGCCGCAACAGGCTGCGCAGGCGCCGTACCCCGACACGCAGGTCATGCAGCGCCTCGGTGTCCGTGGCGGCCGCCAGGCGCGCCTGGCAGGCCAGCAAGTTCACGTCCAGGCTCAGGATCCGAGCCACCAATCGATCAACCAGGGCAGACATCAAGGATTCCCCAACACAATTCAACCAACCCGGTGCCGGCTCGTCCGGCCCCGGAATGAAATCGCGGGCCGGTGACCGGCATTACGTCCGGCCAGCGGCCCGCGATCTTCGATTTTGCCGGCTTAGCGTAGCGCTTGTCGCCTTTCAACGCCCGGCACGTGATTCGCGAATATAGAAACGCGCCTTCTCGGCCTTGTTGGTGCAACCTTCGAAGGCCTCGAACTGCTGCTGGGTCTTGGCGCCCGTCAGCAGCGACAGCGCCTTGGAGTAGCTCACGGTGCCGGCGAAACCCTCGGCCTTGGCCAGGTCCAGTTCACGCCAGGCGGCATCCAGCTGGGTACCGCAGCTGTCACGGTAGGCGGTCTTGCCTGCGCAACCGCTCAGAACCAATGCAATCAGGGGCAAGCAGATCCAGGCTTTCATCAATGACACCTCAAGAAGGGGAATACAGTCGTACGGGTTAAGACGGTGGCGGTGAAGAAAAGTGCCAAGGCCACCTCCAGGAAAATATAGCCGCAGGCGCCGTGGCGCGAGGCTCGACACCGATCCGTGAGGCCGCGTCGAGCCGCATTGCCGGGCCAGCCGCGATTGAACCTCGGGGCGCTAAGGGTGCATTGTGGCAGCCTGCTTGGCCAAAGGACGAATCATGAACAAACGTGTCGCATTGGTCCTCGGTTCGGGAGGTGCCCGCGGGTACGCCCATATCGGAGTCATCGAGGAGATCGAAAAACGCGGTTACGAGATTGCCTGCATCGCTGGTTGCTCCATGGGCGCGGTGGTCGGTGGCATCTATGCGGCGGGCAAACTCGACCAGTACCGGGAATGGATCGAGAGCCTGGATTATCTGGATGTGCTGCGCCTGGTGGACGTGAGCTTCCGCCTGGGGGCGATTCGCGGCGAGAAGGTCTTCGGCCAGATTCGCAAGATCGTCGGCGACGTCAACATCGAAGACCTGCGCATCCCCTACACCGCGGTGGCGACCGACCTGACCAACCAACAGGAGATCTGGTTCCAGGAAGGTTGCCTGCACCAGGCCATGCGCGCCTCGGCGGCCATCCCCAGCCTGTTCACCCCGGTGATGCAAGGCAATCGCATGCTGGTGGACGGCGGCCTGCTCAACCCGCTGCCGATCGTTCCGGTGGTGTCCAGCCATTGCGACCTGATCATTGCGGTCAACCTCAATTCCACCAACCAGCGGCACTATCAGTTGCCGGTGATCCAGCGCCCGCCGGCCTTCAAGAGCCGCTTCGACAGCCTGATCAACTCGTTGGGCTCGCGCCTGCCATTCCGGCGCAAGCAGGCCGAGCAACTGTTGCTGCTGGAACAGGAGGCGTTCAAGAGCGATGCGGCACAGATCAATCCCTGGGTCGAAGGCGCCGAACCTGAGTCCCAGCAACCGGCCGCGGCCCCGGAAACCGACGGCGCTCCCAGGTCGGCCAGCGGCTCGTTCATCGTCGATAACGTCGGCCCCGCTTCGCTGCTGGACCTGGTCAACCAGAGCTTCGAGGTCATGCAGACGTCCCTGGCCCAATACAAGATCGCCGGCTACCCGCCGGATATCCTGATCAACGTACCCAAGCGGGTGTGTCGCTTCTTCGAGTTCTACAAGGCGCCGGAACTGATCGCCCTGGGTCGGGAAATCGCCAGCGACACCCTCGACCGCCACGAACAGGAGCAGCTCTAGCTCAAGCCTCGCCCGCCAACAGGCGATAACCGACCCCCGCCTCGGTGACGATGAAGCGCGGCCGGGTCGGGTCGTCTGCCAGTTTCTGGCGCAGGTGCCCGACCACGATCCGCAGGTAATGACTGTCCTCGGTATGGGTCGGCCCCCAGATGTCCTTGAGCAGTTGTTGCTGGGTGATCACCCGCCCCGGGTGGCGGGCCAGCTGGGCCAGCACTGCATACTCCTTGCGTGTCAGGGCCACTTCCACGCCGTCGAGCAACACCCGGCGGTACGCCAGGTCGACCGTCAGGGAGCCCACCTGCAACGCCGCCTCCTGGACTTCTCCCGACGGTGCCTGGCGCAACAAGGCGCGTATGCGAGCCAGGAACTCCTGGATGCCGAACGGCTTGGTGACATAGTCGTTGGCCCCACCGTCCAGGGCTTCGACCTTCTGCAATTCGCTGGCCCGCACCGAGAGCACCAGCACCGGCACCGCCGACCACTCGCGAAATTCGCGCAGTACCTGATGGCCATCCATGTCCGGCAACCCCAGGTCGAGCACCAGCAGGTCCGGCTTGCTCAGCGCCGCCTGGGCCAGGCCCTCGGTGCCGGTGCCGGCTTCAATCACTTTGTATCCTTGGGACGCCAGGCTGATGCGCAGGAATTTGCGAATCTGCGGCTCGTCGTCGATGACCAGGATGGTCGCGGTCTGGCTCATGGGTTCAGTTCAAGACAAATAAGAGACAAGAGAGTAGCGCAACGCCAATCTCCTCCAGAGGGCTTTTGCAGGAGTCCTCGCCCCTGCTGACAAGCGTTTCACAGCTCGCCCTCGAGTTCCGGCTGGGCCTGTAACGGCAAGAACAGGGTGATGCAGGTGCCCCGACCGTCGATGCCATCGGCGACACTGATGCGCCCGCCATGGGCCCCCACCATGCCCTTGCAGATCGCCAACCCCAGGCCCGTGCCCTGACCGCCCCGATCGCCCCTGGCGGCGGTGTAGAACATGTCGAAGATCTTCGCCCGCTCCTCCTCGGGAATACCCGGGCCCTCGTCGCTCACGGCGAAACTCAGTTCCTGCTCGTCGGCGCGAACCGCCAGGTGCAGGCGGCCATGGACCGGGGAAAAACGCGCCGCATTCTCCAGCACATTGACCAGGGCCTGTTCGATCAGCGCCGCGTGCACATACAGCAGCGGCAGATCCCGGGGCAACTGCGTGCTGACCCGCAGCGGCGCCAGCACCACGCGCAGGCGATTGAGCGCGCTGCCGACGATATCCGCCGGGGTGACCCAGTCGCGGGCCAGCTTCAAGGCACCATGGCCCAGGCGGGTCATGTCCAGCAGGTTCTGGATGTACCGATCCAGGCGCTCGGCCTCATCCCGGGTGCCCTCCAGCAATTCCCGGCGATCCTCCAGGGGAATCGCCTCGCCCAAGGCCAGCAGGCTGTCGATGCTGCCGCGCATCGACGTCAGCGGAGTGCGCAAGTCGTGGGACACCGAAGCCAGCAAGGCGCTGCGCAGTTGCTCGGTTTCGCCGTGCAAGCGCGCTGCCTCCAAGTCCTCGGCCAGGCGCGCCCGGGCCAGAGCCTGGGCCAGCGGCTGGCTGAGCGCGGTGAGCAAACGTCGGCGTTGATCACTGAAGACCGCGCCCTCCCTGGGGCATACCCCCAACAAGCCCAAGGGGCCGTCATCCACTGACAGCGGCCACCACCACCAACGGCCAAAAGGCAGGGTCCCGGTGCCCAGGCCCGCAGGTTGATCGTGCTGCCAGGCCCAATCGGCCGCGGCTCGCTCGGCTTCGGAAAGTTGCTGCGTGCCGCCGCTCTCGACCTTCCAGGCACCCTGCTCATCGCGGTTGAACAAACAGATGCGCAACTCCTCGCGCCCGTTCAGGTGCTGGATCGCCGCGCTGATCACCGCCTGCCGGTCGGTGGCGGCCGTGAGCTTGCGCGACAGGTCCAGCAGCTCGCCGGTTTCCTCCTGGGTATCGCGCAGTGCCTGCAATTGCCGGCGCTGGCGGGCCGCGAGATTACCGGTGAGGGCGGCCATCAGCAGGAAGAACAGCAGGGTCAGCACGTCTTCTTCGCGCTGGATGGAAAGGGAGAAATTCGGCGGGATGAACAGGAAGTCGTAGCTCAGGAACGACAGCGCGGCGCAGGCCAGGGCCGGCCCCAGGCTGCTGCGCACCGCCACCAGCAGCACCGCGGCGAGAAACACCAGGGAGATGTTCGGCAGCGCCAGGACGCCGGCCACGCCCCAGGCCAGGGCACTGGCCAACAGCGTCGCCAACAGCGCCAGGGCATAGTCGAACCACATCAGCGGATGCTTGACCCGCAACCTCGGCTGGCTGGGCAATGGCTCGCTGTCCAGGACATTGATTTCCAGGCCATCGGCATTGCGCAACAAACGTGCCGCCAGCCCGCCACCGAACCAGCGCCGGCGCCAGCGACGGCTCGACTGCCCCACCAGCAACAGGCTGCCCCGCCCCTCGGTCGCGTGCTGGATCAGGGTCTTGGCCACCTCGCCCGCCCGCAGCAGGACCACCTCCCCGCCCAGGCGCTCGGCCAGTTGCTGGGCCGCCTGCAAACGCAAGCGCGACTGCTCGTCGCCAAGCCGACCGTTATCCACATGCACCAGGCTCCAGGGCAGGTGCCGACGCTGCGCAACCCGGCTGGCGTGGCGCACCAGGCGCTCGGCCTGAAGATCACCGTCAATGCCCACCAACAGCCGTCCGCGCACCGCCGGTGCCGCTTGCCCGAGGCGGCGATAGCCCTGGGCCAGGTCGTTGTCCACCTGGGCCGCCGCGGTCTGCATCGCCAACTCGCGCAGGGCCGTGAGGTTGGTCTGGCTGAAGAAGGCATCGATGGCCGCCCGCGCCTGCTCCGGCACATAGACCTTGCCATCGCGCAGGCGCTCCAGCAGCTCCCGGGGCGGCAGGTCCACCAGTTGCAGCTCGTAGGCCTCCTGCAGCACCCAGTCGGGCAAGGTCTCGCGGACCTGGACCCCGGTGATGCCGCGCACCTGGTCATTGAGGCTCTCCAGGTGCTGGACGTTGACCGTGGTGAACACGTCGATACCCGCCGCCAGCAGCTCCTGGATGTCCTGCCAGCGCTTGGCATGGCGGCTGCCCGGGGCGTTGCTGTGGGCCAACTCGTCCACCAGCGCCAGCTTGGGCCGCGCCTTGAGCAGGCCGTCCAGGTCCATCTCCTCGAGCAGCACCCCACGATACTCCGAGCGCAGCAGGGGCTGTTGCGGCAAGCCGCCCAGCAGCGCCTCGGTCTCGGCCCGGCCGTGGGTCTCCACCACCCCGGCCAGGACCTTGACGCCCTGGCGCATCTGGGTGTGGGCGGCCTGGAGCATGGCGTAGGTCTTGCCGACCCCGGGCGCGGCGCCGAGAAAGACCTTGAGCCGGCCACGCCCGTCCCGGGGCAGCTCGGCAAGCAGCGCGTCGGCGCGACCGGAATCACTCATGGGGCATCTCTCTGCGACAAGACAATGGGTTTCAATCGTCACTCCTTGGGGCTCGAGCATCGCAAAAGCCCCTGTCGGGGCTTTTCCAGGCTCGCCAGGTTACAGCCGCTCCAGGGCCAGGTTCAGGGCCAGCACGTTGACCACCGGCGGGCCGATCAGCGGCCGTTCGGTGTGCTCTGCCACCAAGGCTCGTAGCCGGTCGGCTGGCAGGTTGCGTGCCGCTGCAACTCGCGCCAGTTGATAGTCAATCGCCTGCGGTGGCAAGTGCGGATCCAGGCCGCTGCCGGAAGTGGTCAGCAACGCCAGGGGCACCGGGCCCTGCCCAGGCACCAAGAGCTTGTTGGCATCCTCGATCACCCGGGTCGCCAGGGCCGGGTTGCTCGGTGCCAGGTTGCTGGCCCCGCTGGCCACCGTGGCAAAGGCACCTGCGGAGGGGCGCGGGTGAAACCAGGCATCACCGACAAAGTCCTGGGCGATCAGGGCCGAGCCCCGCACCTTGCCGCTGTCATCGCGGACCAGGCTGCCATTGGCCTGGTCCGCGAACGCGACCTGGGCCACTCCAGTGACCACCAGCGGATAGGCCACGCCGGTGATCAGGGTCATCAAGACGATCAGGCTCAAGGCCGGACGCAATACACTAGACATTTGTCAAATCCTCGATGGGTCAATCCCGGCCGCCTACACCAGGTGGGCGGCGGTCAGCAGCAGGTCGATCAGCTTGATCCCGGCAAAAGGCACCAAGATGCCGCCCAGGCCGTAGATCAGCAGGTTGCGCCGCAGCAGGTGGGCGGCACTGGCGGCCTGCACCCGCACACCGCGCAAGGCCAGGGGAATCAGCACCACGATGATCAGCGCGTTGAACACGATCGCCGAGAGAATCGCGCTCTGCGGGCTGGTCAGGTGCATGATGTTGAGTACGCCCAGTTGTGGATAAATCGCCGCGAACAAGGCCGGCAGGATGGCGAAGTACTTGGCCACGTCGTTGGCGATGGAAAAAGTGGTCAGGGCGCCACGGGTCACCAACAGTTCCTTGCCGATCTGCACCACGTCCAGCAGCTTGGTCGGATCGCTGTCCAGGTCGACCATGTTGGCCGCCTCGCGAGCGGCCTGGGTGCCGTCGTTCATGGCCATGCCGACATCGGACTGGGCCAGGGCCGGAGCATCGTTGGCGCCGTCGCCGCACATGGCCACCAGGCGTCCGTCGTTCTGCTCGTGGCGGATGCGCGCCAGCTTCTTCTCCGGCGTGGCTTCGGCCAGCACATCGTCGACCCCGGCTTCGGCGGCGATGGCAGCGGCGGTCAGAGGGTTGTCGCCGGTGACCATCACGGTACGGATCCCCAACTTGCGCAACTCGGCGAAACGCTCGCGGATACCGGGCTTGACCACGTCCTTGAGGTGAATCGCGCCCAGCAACCGGCCAGCGGCGCAGACCAGCAGCGGAGTGCCGCCGCTCTGGGCGATCTTGTCGATCTCCCGGGCCAGTGCCGGCGCCAGGTCGTCGCGCTTGAGGCCAACGAAATCCAGCACCGAGTCCACTGCTCCCTTGCGGTAGGCCTGGCCACGATAGTCGACCCCGGACAAGCGGGTCTCGGCGCTGAAAGGCACGGCCACCAGCGACTCGCTGCCCGGCTCGGGCTGTGGATAAAGTTCGCGCAGGTATTCGACGATGGACTTGCCTTCAGCCGTGTCGTCGGCCAGGGATGCCAGCAAGGCGGCCTCGGCCATGTCCCCGGCGTTGATGCCCGGGGCCGGGTGGATGGCGCTGCACCGGCGATTGCCGAAGGTGATGGTGCCAGTCTTGTCCAGCATCAACACATGCACGTCCCCGGCGGCTTCCACCGCCCGCCCGGACTTGGCGATGACATTCAGGCGCACCAGGCGGTCCATGCCGGCGATGCCGATGGCCGACAACAGGCCGCCAATGGTGGTCGGGATCAGCGTCACCAGCAGCGCCACCAAAAACACCAGCGGCAAGCTGCCATTGGCGAAATGGGCGAACGGCTGCAGGGTCACCACCACCAGCAGGAAGATCAGGGTCAGGCCGATCAGCAGGATGTCCAGGGCCACCTCATTGGGGGTCTTCTGGCGCTTGGCACCCTCCACCAGGGCGATCATGCGGTCCAGGGTCGACTCCCCGGGATTGCTGGTGATACGCACCAGCAGCCAGTCGGACACCAGGCGGGTGTTGCCGGTCACCGCCGAGCGATCGCCACCGGACTCGCGGATCACCGGCGCCGACTCCCCGGTGATCGCCGCTTCGTTGACCGCGGCGATGCCTTCAATCACTTCACCGTCGCCCGGGATCATTTCCCCGGCATCGACCCGTACCACATCGCCTTTGCGCAGGTTGGCCGCTGGCACCAGCTGGAAGCTGCCATCAGCCCCCCGGCGCCGGGCGCTCAGGCCCTCGCTGCCGGCCTTGAGGCTGTCGGCACGGGCCTTGCCACGCCCCTCGGCCAGGGCCTCGGCGAAGTTGGCGAACAACACGGTGAACCACAGCCACAGGGCAATCTGCGCGGCGACGAAAGTCGGCACCGCGGTGTTGGGCACCAAGCACAGCACAGTGGTGAGGATCGCCGTCAGCTCCACCACCAGCATCACCGGCGAGCGCTGCAGCTGCCGTGGGTCGAGCTTGGCGAAGGCCTGGACCAGCGCCGGGCGCCATAGGGCGGACAGGCTGGTGGCCGGCGATGGCGCAGCAGACTGCTTGGCCTTGGCCACCCCATCGGCAACCTTGTTCGAGGCGGGAACATGCATATTCATCATCGGATCCTCAGAAACCCATGCTCAGTTGTTCGGCGATCGGGCCCAGTGCCAGGGTCGGCAGGAACGTCAGGCCGCCTACCAGCAAGATGGTCATGGTCAGCAAGGCCACGAACAGTGGGCCATGGGTGGGAAAGCTGTTCTGGCCCACAGGCGCGGGTTTCTTCAGGGCCAGGCTGCCAGCCAGGGCCAGCACCGGCAGGATGTAGCCGAAGCGACCGATCAGCATGCCCAGGCCCAGCATCAGGTTATGAAACGAGGTGTTGGCGCTGAAACCACCGAATGCCGAGCCATTGTTGGCACTGGCCGAGGTATAGGCGTATAGCAGTTGGCTGAAGCCGTGGGGCCCAGGGTTGCTGATGGCGCCGGCCGGCCCTGGCAAGCTGGCGGCCAGGGCCCCCAGGACCAGCACGCCGATGGGCATGACCATCAGGGTCAGCACCAATAGTTGCACCTCCCTGGCCTGGAGCTTCTTGCCCAGGTACTCAGGCGTGCGCCCGATCATCAGGCCGGCCAGGAATACCGCGATCAGCACATTGAGCAGCATGCCGTAGAGCCCGGCGCCGACGCCGCCGAAGATCACCTCGCCCACCATCATGTTGATCAGCGCCACCATGCCGCTCAGCGGGTTGAGGCTGTCGTGCATGCCGTTGACCGACCCGTTGGAGGCGGCGGTGGTGGTCACCGACCACAGCACCGTGGCCGTGGTGCCGAAGCGCGCCTCCTTGCCCTCCAGTGGCGCTGCCTGTTCCACCACCGGGTTGGCCAGTGCCGGGTTGGGTTGGTATTCCGCCCACAGCGAGGTGGCGCCGCCGATCAGGAACAGCGCCAGCATGCAGGCGATGATGGCCCGGCTCTGGCGCATGTCCTTGACGTAATGGCCAAAAGTGAAGACCAGCGCCACCGGGATCAGGATGATCGATACCAGTTCGAACAGGTTGCTCCAGGCCGTGGGGTTCTCGAACGGATGCGCCGAGTTGACCCCGAAGAAGCCACCGCCATTGGTACCCAGTTGCTTGATGGCGATCTGGCTGGCCGCTGGTCCCAGGGGAATCACCTGATCGTTACCCTGCACGGTCAGGGCGTCCACATAGTGAGCGAACGTCTGCGGCACGCCCTGCCAGACCAGCAGCAAGGCCAACAGCAGGCACAGCGGCAGCAGGCCGTAGAGGGTGGCGCGGGTCATGTCGGCCCAGAAATTGCCCAGGGTGCGTACCGAGCGCCGGCCGATACCCCGGCACAGGGCCACCAGCACCGCCAGTCCGGTGGCCGCGCTGACGAAGTTCTGTACCGTCAGGCCGGCCATCTGGCTGAAGTAGCTCAGGGACGCCTCGCCGCTGTAGGCCTGCCAGTTGGTGTTGGTCATGAAGCTGACCGCGGTGTTGAAGGCCAGGGTCCACTCCTGCCCCGGCAGGTGTTGCGGGTTGAGTGGCAAGTGGTCCTGGAACAGCAGGATGAGGAACAACAGGGCGAACCCGGCGAGGTTGAAGGCCAGCAAGGCCAGGCTGTACTTCTGCCAGCTCTGCTCCAGTTGCGGATCGACCCCAGCGATGCGGTAGCACACACGTTCCACCGGCCCCAGGACCGGGGTCAGCCAGGTACGCTGGCCTTCCATCACGTTGTAGTAGAAGCGTCCCAGCCAAGGCGCAGGCACCAGCACCAGCGCGAAGAAAGCGAGGATCAGCCAATAGTCATAACTGTGCATCAGCGTCGCTCCTAGTTCCGATTCGCGCACAACAGTGCAATCAGCAGGTAAACGAACAGGCCTACTGCCAGCAGCAACGACACCGCGTCCAGAATGTTCATGGAATGTCTCCGAGGTACGGCGATCGCCGCGAATGGCGACATTGTCCGCAGGCTGCCTGTAAAGGAACGAGAGCGACGGGGTGGGTGACCCATAAAGAAAGCGTAAAGACTCACGCCATGGACGCGCTGGCCCGGGCGAGGACGACAGGCCCTCGCCCCAAAGCGAGGCGGCCAACCGCACCAGATTGAAACGCTGACCATCAGCCACGGTCGGGAATATCCTCGATACGACGGCTTTCCGAGCTTTGCGACGTCCCATGGCCGCCTGGCACGACCGCTGCAACGCCCTGCCCCGAACCTTTCCAATCGTTCAGGACGCTATCGATGAACACAGGACTCAAGCCCACCCTGGGCACGCTGCATCTATGGGGTATCGCGGTCGGCCTGGTGATTTCCGGGGAGTACTTCGGCTGGAGCTATGGCTGGGGCGTGGCCGGGACCCTGGGGTTCCTGGTGACCTCGCTGCTGGTCGCCTGCATGTATGCCTGCTTTATATTCAGCTTCACCGAACTGACCACCGCGATTCCCCATGCCGGAGGCCCTTTTGCCTACAGCCGCCGGGCTTTCGGCGAAAAAGGCGGGATGATCGCCGGGCTGGCGACCCTGATCGAATTCGTCTTCGCCCCACCGGCCATCGCCCTGGCCATCGGTGCCTACTTGAACGTGCAGTTTCCGGCGCTGGACCCCAAGCACGCCGCAGTGGCGGCCTATGTCGTCTTCATGGGCCTGAACATTCTCGGGGTGAAGCTGGCGGCAACCTTCGAACTGGTGGTCTGCGTCCTGGCGGTCTTGGAATTGCTGGTATTCATGGGCGTGGTGGCCCCGGCGTTCAGCTTCAGCCACTTCGCCGCCAATGGCTGGGCCGGCACGGATCAGTTCGGTAGCGCAGCAGTTGCCGGCATGTTCGCGGCGATCCCCTTCGCCATCTGGTTCTTCCTGGCCATCGAGGGCGCGGCCATGGCTGCCGAAGAGGCCAAGGACCCCAGGCGCACCATCCCCCGGGCCTACATCAGCGGCATCCTGACCTTGGTGGTGCTGGCCCTGGGCGTGATGTTCTTCGCAGGTGGCGTGGGTGACTGGCGCAGTTTGGCGAACATCAACGACCCGCTGCCCCAGGCCATGAAGGCGGTGGTCGGCGATGACTCCGGCTGGCTGCACATGCTGGTGTGGATCGGCTTGTTCGGCCTGGTTGCCAGCTTCCACGGGATCATCCTCGGCTACTCGCGGCAATTCTTCGCCCTGGCCCGCGCTGGCTACCTGCCCGCCTCCCTGGCCAGGCTGTCGCGGTTCCAGACCCCACACCGAGCGATCATCGCCGGCGGGCTGGTGGGCATCGCCGCGATCTACAGCGATGGCCTGGTCAACCTCGGCGGGCTGAGCCTCACCGCCGCCATGATCACCATGGCCGTGTTCGGCGCCATCGTGATGTACATCATGAGCATGCTCAGCCTGTTCCGGCTGCGCCGGACCGAGCCCGGCCTGCCACGCAGCTTCCGCGCTCCCGGTTATCCGCTGGTCCCGGCCCTGGCACTGCTGCTGGCCGTGGTGTGCCTGGTGGCCATGGCCTGGTTCAATACGCTGATCGGCCTGGTCTTCCTCGGCCTCATGGGGCTGGGCTTCATCTACTTCCAGTGCACCGGGCAGTCGCGGGCCAATGCGCCGGCGGATGCCATGCTCACCGGACTCTAGAGACGCTGCCGGCCAGGCCGGCCGATCAGGCATACAATGGAACCCTGCAAAACGTTTTGACTCAAAGCGTTACAAGCCGCTGCGGAGCGAATCTCGCCTCCGGCAGGCGGCCTCATCAAGGAGAGCTCCATGCCCTGGTATGCCTGGTTGATTCTGGTGGTCGCTATCGGTTCGATCGTGGGTGGCCTGATGCTGCTACGCGATACCGCCAGCAAGGTGGAACTTACCGAAGAACAGCGCCGACGCGTGGCCGAACGCAATGCCGAAGCGGACGCCAAGGACGCCCGCGACCGGTGAATACATGGACCCCTGCGCCTGCGGTGCAAGGGTCCATGGACTCAACTTTCCCATTCGGGCTTGGCGAGTTGCAAACCATGCAGGCCCTGGTAGGCCGCTCGTTCAGGCGAGCTCCAGCCTTCGAGTAACGCTTGCTCCAGGCGATAGACCTCGACCCCCAACGGCCGACATACGCTGAGTGGATCCTGCGCCTGCGGCCCCCACATCGGCAGGGACAAGTCCCCGCCAGGGCAGGTCGACAAGGCGCAGAGCAGATCGATTTCAGCAAAGAACTCCAGGTAATCGCCCTTGCCTGCCGGGCAGGCCTTCATGAAATACAGGTCGTCGTGGTTCAACCCCGTGCACTGGAAGATGTTCAACACGTCATGCACATCGAACTCTGTCAGGCCGTGGGGCAGCACCGCCCGCGTCAGGTTGGAATGGCAGTGGTGGTGAAAATCCTCGCCAGTGAGCATCCGGTTCACATAGGGATCGCAGCGGGTTCCCAGCAAGTCATGCAGGCGGCCGCCATGCTCATCGATACCGTAATCGGCCAGGCTGTCATCGGTGATGGTCACCAGCGGCCGCAAGAACGGCAGGTTCGACCAGAGCCGATCGTGAGTACTGACATGTGCCCCCTGCAACTGCCGGGTTCGGGCCGCCCACAGGCGCTCGCGCGGGTCGTGGGCATTCCAGACGTTGAAATCGCCCACCTGCGGACCATGGGGCGTGGTGACCCGGAACACATGACCGGCCGGCACCTTCCAGGCACGTCCCGTGCGGATCGGCACCTCGAAACTCTCGATCAACGTGCGCTGGCCAGGGTTGGCTCGAATACGCTCGTAGAAGGCCGTGTCCACGTGCAGCGCTGAGCCCTTGCTGACCTGGTAGGCCGCGGGATAGTCCTTGTACATCGCTATGCTCCTCGTTCAATGACGCAAGGATGGATCGAACATGTTCAGCAACAGGCACTCAGAATCATCCAGGTAACACTCCATGGCCGCTCCGGCCGACTCCTGGTCGCCGTCGGCCAGCCACCCATGGATCTGCCGGTCGCGCTCCAGCCAGGGAGCCTGGAACAGCGCCTCGTCTGGCGCAGCGCAAAACACGAGCCGTAGCTGCGCCACCACCTTGGTGAAAAACTCGTCCAGCAATGGTGAGTCCAGCAACGCCACCACATGCTGGTGAAACACCAGGCCATGGGTACCGACGGCGCGCCAGTCCTCTCGCTCCCTGGCCAATTCGGCCGCTTCGATAGCATCGAGCATAAGGTTCGACTGGTACTCGCGCAGCGGCTTGGCGTTGGCGATCGCTTGCAACTCCAGAGTCCGGCGTACCCTGAACAGATCACGCAGATCGTCACGTTCCAGGCGGCGGACCATCACCCCCTTGTGGCGCACATAACGCGTCAGTCCCTCCTGCCCAAGACAATGCAGGGCTTCGCGGATGGTATTGCGCGAGGCGTTGTAGGTAACGGCCAGTTCGTTCTCCACCAAGGGCATGCCGGGCACCAGACGACCGCCAATGATGTCCGCACGCAATTCCAGCCGAATCTGATCCGCCAGGGATAAACCAACGTTCATGAAAGGGCCTCAGGATTGTTCAACAATGGATGAATGATCAGTAATCACTTATCGTGCCAACTCACCTGGCTGTGCTCGGCATGGAAACCTGTCATCACGCTGTAGCAGCCAGCCAAAGCTGGTACGGAAGTGGATGTGATCTGCCGAACCCTGGTTAAAATAGTGGCCTTGTTGCGGAGGTTTCCCCGATGCGTTATTCAGCAGACCACAAAGCCCAGACCCATAAGCGCATCATCAAGGAAGCCTCGGAGCGGTTTCGTCGCGACGGGATAGGCGCAACAGGCTTGCAACCCCTGATGAAAGCCCTGGGCCTGACCCATGGCGGTTTCTATTCCCACTTCAGCTCCAAGGATGAACTGGTCGAGGAAGCGCTCTGCTCTGCCGCCCAGGACCTCGACGCTCATTGCGCCAAGCTGTTCGCCCAGGAACGTCCCCTGCAGGCCTTCATCGACAATTACCTCTCCGAATGGCACCAGGAGTCACCACACCAGGGCTGCCCGCTTCCGACCATGAGCTCGGAGCTCGGTCAACGTGGCCAGCCCAGCGCCACCACCGACGCGGTGCTCAAGGCCAGGCTCGCGCAAGTGGAAGCGACCCTGGAGGGCGAAGACAAGGCCAAGCGCAGCCTGATGATCATGTCGACTCTGGCGGGTGCGCTGATGCTGTCGCGTAGCGTGGAAAATCCACAACTGGCTGCGCAGATACTTGAAGTGGTACGCGAAGGCTTGAAGGAACAGGAGCGGTAACGGCAACCGCTCCGTTCCGGGCTTATTTGTAACGGGCAGCCGCACTGCTGCGTGAGAGGTTGGGGGCCAGTGCTAAACGCGCCGCCACCAAGGCCTGCCAATCCGCGGCATCAGGCAGCGACGGCAGGGTAATCAACTCCTGCTGGTCGAAGCCGCTCAAGGCCGCATCGACCATTTCCTGCGCATCCATCACCATTTCTGCCGGAATAGCGGATGCATCCAAGCCCGCCCGCTGCCAGATTTCGGTACGAGTGACTCCGGGCAGGACGGCCTGGACTTGGACCCCGGTGTCTTTCAGTTCCGCCTGCAGGGATTGGCTCAGGCTCAATACATAAGCCTTGGTGGCGCTGTAGGTCGCGTTGAAACGTTCCGGCAGCAGGGCCACCACGGAGGCGATATTGATGATCGCTCCTCGCCCCGCCGCAGAAAAGTTGGCGGCTGCGGCGCTCGCCAAACGGGTCAGGGCCACCACATTGAGCTGGATCATCTGCTCCATCTGATCCAGGTCCGCAGCAGCCAGGGGCCCATGGGCGGCAACGCCGGCATTGTTCAGCAACAGGCTGATGTCCCGGTCATTGCGCAGGCGACTCTCCACCTCGAGCAGATCGCTTCTGGATGTCAGGTCGGCCTTCAAGACCTCGACCTGTACCGAATGATCGGCTTGTAAAGTACTGGCTGCCGCCAGCAGACGCTCTTTGTCCCGGGCTACCAGCAACAAGTCAAAGCCACGCGCCGCCAAGCGCTCGGCGTAGACCGCGCCGATACCGGATGAAGCCCCCGTGATCAAGGCCTTGCCTTGGGAACGAACTGAACTCATAGCTGCACTCCTGACGATGAATGAACCTGATGGGTATTCGCGATTTCGCAAGATCGACGCAAAAAATATTACACCCATAATATTCACATCATTTCATGAAGAAAATCTACCTCGTCGACGAGGATTGACCGTAAGGCCAACCCTTTCGTCTTGAACGGGGCGCCTCAGTTGACCTGGAGCTTGTCTCGGTTGCGCTCGAGAATGGCCCTGCCGATTCCCTTGACCTCAAGCAGTTCGTCCACCGAAGCGAAGGGGCCGTTTGCCTCGCGATAACTGACTATAGCCCTGGCCTTGGCTTCGCCTATGCCAAGCAGCTCCCGCTGCAAGAGGGCGGCATCGGCAGTGTTGAGATCAAGCCTGGTTGGATTGGAGATGGAATGCTCCACCACTTCGGTGGCGGCTTCCTGCACCTTGGCGACTGGTGCCGCCTGGGTGAGGAGAGAAAGACTGGCCAGGAATGCAAAGGCCAGGGAGGAGAAATAAGGGTTATGCATAATGACGCTCCATGACATCGATAAGGAAAGCAGCTTTTCCGAAGTTGCCTTCCAAACCTAGGAGATGCATGAGGCAAGTCAAAACCGAGAGAGTTACCGCTTGTGTAGATTCAGGGCTTGAGACGCTGCTGCTGATAAACCCAATCGACGATTTCTCCGTCAGGTGTGTAGCCGCTGACGGTCTCGCGCAAGAGCTGGCGAACCCGCGAATAATCATCGCCATCCAATGCCGCCAGGAGCTCATCAAGCTTGATCTTGAGCGCATCCCAAGACAAATGATCCTCGTTGGCGCTCATGATCATCGGATGCTGGGTGGCCACCACGTTATCGCCAATCAGCAACTCTTCGTAAAGCTTTTCACCAGGGCGCAACCCGGTGAACTCAATAGCAATATCTCCATGGGGGTTCTTTTCCGAGCGAACGCTCAACCCGGAAAGATGAATCATCTTCTCCGCCAACTCGACTATTCTCACCGGCTCGCCCATATCCAACACGAAAACATCACCACCCTGCCCCATCGAACCGGCCTGGATGACCAGTTGGGCAGCCTCCGGGATGGTCATGAAATAGCGGGTGATTTTCGGGTGGGTAACCGTGAGCGGCCCTCCGGATTTGATCTGCTTGTGGAACAGCGGGATGACCGAGCCTGACGAACCCAGCACATTGCCGAAGCGAACCATGGTGAATCGGGTTTTATTGACCCGTGAAATCTTCGATGGGTCGTTGAACAGTACGGGGGCCAGTTCCTTGCTCAGCGCTTGCAAGGTGAGTTCCGCCAGGCGCTTGGTACTACCCATCACATTGGTTGGCCGGACGGCTTTGTCGGTGGAGATCAACACAAAATTGGCGACCCCCGATTGCAATGCGGCCTGGGCGGTATTGAGGGTGCCCATGACATTGTTGAGCACGCCTTCGGCGATGTTGTGCTCGACCATCGGAACATGCTTGTAGGCCGCAGCGTGATAGACCGTATCGACACTCCAGGTGCCCATGACGCTCAAAAGCTTTTCATAGTTGCGCACCGACCCGAGGATCGGCAGCAATTTCACTGGCAGGGACTCCCGGGAGAGGCGTTGCTCCAACTCTGCCAGGATGCTGTAGAGGTTGAACTCACTGTGATCGAGCAATATCAGGGTGGTCGGACGCAAGCTCAAGATCTGCCGGCACAGCTCGGAGCCAATGGAACCACCTGCCCCCGTCACCAGAACCGTCTGCCCCTGGATGCAATGAGCCAGCAGATCACCCTGGGCAGGAACGGCGTCTCGGCCGAGCAGATCGGCAATATCCACCTCCTGGATATCGTCGACCTTTACCCGACCGCTAGCCAAGTCCATGAAACCCGGCACGCTCCTGACATGGAGGGGGAAACCTTCCAGGAATCCCAATATCTCCCGACGTCGGCTACGGCTGGACGAAGGAATAGCCAGGAGAATTTCTTCTGCTCCGGTTTCATCGATCATTTGTTGCAGGTGCTTGGGCTTGTATACCTGAAGCCCGGCGATCATCCGATCCGCAATACTACTGTCATCATCGATAAAGGCTACAGGTCGCATCATGCGCCCCAAACGCAATGCTGCAATCAGTTGGTTACCAGCAGCCCCCGCCCCATAAATGGCTACCTTTGGTAAACCATCATCCCGATTGGCAAATGGCACATGCTGGGCAGTGGTAAACCAATCGCCCAGAAAATACTGACGCATGACCAGCCTGAGTCCTCCGATCATCACCATGCTCAACCACCAATAGTTGAACACGATGGAACGAGGCACCACGGTTTGATGATTGCTATAGAGATAAACGACTAGCGCCAGAACCAAAGCTGCCAGCGTCACCGCTTTTACAATGGCGATGAGTGCATCATTACCAAAATAGCGCATGACAGCACGGTACATGCCAAAGCGGATGAACAGCGGAATGGCGATGATCGGAGCACTGAGAAATAGCCAGAAATGCACTACAAAAGGATTGTTCAGCTCATCAAAACCCAGCCTGACAACGAACGACATCCACAATGCAACCCACACCAGCAAAACGTCGGCGATGACCTGCAGGATTCTTTTCTGTCTGCGTGGAAGTCTTAGCAGACGCGTTCTTATTTTATCCATCATCCTTTTTTAGAACCTCGAACCCTAGTCACAACCTACATTGCCCGTTGATAGGCAGCACTCACTTGATGTTGCGGAGCTGGCCTAGCTCAACTGGCCTTTTCTAACTCACCTGCATGGAATTTGACGGCAAGAACAAGCAACGGCACATAGGCCAGTACTGCGCCAATCATACCATCCAGCTCCAATAGACCTACGCATACGGATATAGGTAGCAACCACAATACATTGATCGCCAGCACCGCAAGGGTCACCGGTAGATGCCGACCATATTTGCGCGAAGCGAACTGATAGGCATGGCTACGATGTGCCTCGTAAATCTTGTCTCCTCTCAGCAATCTGCGCATCAAGGTAAAGGTTGCATCCATGATGAACACCCCCAACAGAATCAACCACACCCAGAAATACTTTGGAGAGACCCAAGCTGCTTGGAGAGAAAATATCCCAAGAACTAATCCAAGGAATCCACTACCCGCATCTCCCATGAAGATACGCGCCGGAGGGAAGTTCCAATAAAGGAAGCCCAACACCGCCATGGCCAGGAGCAGAGGCCCCCAGATCAAGGATGCATCACCAGCCGCCCAATAAATAACGCATGCGCCAAGACAAACAGTAACGGCTTGGATGCTGGCAATACCGTCAATACCATCCATGAAGTTGTATAGATTGAGCACCCATACCAGATAGAGCACGGCAAAGGCATGGCCTACCCAAGAAAGATCGAAAGTTCCGCCCACCAATTGGATCGGAGGGAAGCCGCCCAACCAGGCCAGACACCAAACAGCAGAGGAAAAATGAGCTAATAGCCGCCAACGCGCAGCGATATGACCATGATCATCTAGAAACCCAACTACAGCTATAAGCGCTCCCCCCCCCCATAACGCCCATATGTTAGCCCTCGGCATTGTCACAACCCAGCCTTAAAATGCCAACCAGCTTAGTA
>NZ_JBJJLO010000112.1:0-21074 GCF_046230915.1 Pseudomonas sp. KCJK8993 | reverse complement strand
CGATCAGGGTCGGGGAGAAGAACAGCCCGGCGACCAGCACCGCCAGCGACAAACCGAGGATGTTGCCAGCCAGCAGCAGCGGCAAGGTGGTCACCGCCGTGGCAATACCGCTGTACATGAACAAGCGGGGCAATGGCGTGGACAGTTTCAAGGCCCCGAAGGCGATCCCCGCCAGGCACGAACCGGTGGCGTACATCGACAGCACGATGCTCGCCGCCGCCGGTTGCCCCTGTTGCTGGGCAAACGCCACGCTGACCACGTCCACCACGCCGACAATGGTGCCCATGGCCGTCATCAGCAACAGCAACATGCGGATCTGCCCGGAACGGATGATCGATCCCGAATGCTCTTCGTCATGGGGATGGACCGGCGGTTCGGTGGACTTCTGCACCACGAACAGCCCTACCCCCAGCGCCAGCATCAGCAGCGCCACCAGTGGCCCGGCCTCGGGAAACAGGCCGACGCTGAGGCCGACCGAGATCGGCGGGCCGACGATGAAGCACACCTCGTCCAGCACCGACTCCAGGGCGTAGGCGGTCTGCAGCTGCGGCTGGCCCCGGTACAGCTCGGTCCAGCGGGCCCGGACCATCGCCGACATGCTGGGCATGCAGCCGGCCAGGGCGGCAAAGAAGAACAAGGTCCAGTGCGGCGCCTGCAAGCGGGTGCACAGCAACAGCGCCAGCAACGCGCCGCCGCCCAGCCCGGCCGCCACAGGCAAAACCCGGCCCTGGCCGAAGCGGTCCACCAGGCGCGAGACCTGGGGCGCGCAGAACGCCGTGGCCAGGGCGAAGGTAGCCGCCACCGAACCGGCCAAGGCGTAGCCGCCGTGCAATTGCGACAGCATGGTGATCAGGCCGATGCCGGTCATGGAGATCGGCATGCGCGCGATCATGCCGGCCAGCACGAACGCCCGGCTGCCGGGGGCCTTGAACAACTCGCGGTAGGGGTTTGCCATGTACAACGACTCCTTGGGGGTCCTCAGGGCGGCTTTGCAGTAGCTACACATACGCCGCGTATGTTAAAAAGCATGAAAACATACGCCGCGTATGTCAATCCATCATGTGTTGGAGAATTGTTTTCATGAGCAGCCGCCCGCGCGCCGAAATGATCGAGGCCACCCGCGCCAAGCTGATTGCCAGTGCCCGCCTGGCCTTTGCCCGCCTGGGCTACGCCAAGACTTCCATGGACGACCTGACCGCCGAAGCCGGGCTGACCCGAGGCGCCTTGTATCACCACTTCGGTGACAAACAAGGCCTGCTGGCCGCGGTGGTGGAACAGATCGACAGCGAGATGGACGCCCGCCTGGACCGGGTCAGCGACCAGGCCGGCGATCCCTGGGAGGGTTTTACCCAGCGTTGCCGGGCCTACCTGGAGATGGCCCAGGAGCCGGAAATCCAGCGCATCGTTTTGCAGGACGCCCGGGCCGTGCTCGGCGAACGCCTGCCGGACCAGGAACACTGCGTCGACTCCCTGGGCCGGCGCCTGCAAGCCCTGGCCGAGGCCGGGATCATCAGCCCCGCGCCAAGCCAGGCCCTGGCCCGCCTGGTCAATGGCAGCCTGGTGGATACCGCGCTGTGGATCGCCGCCGACACAGCGTCCGGACAACGCCTGGCACAAGCGCTGCAGGGCCTGGAACTGCTGTTGCGGGGATTACGCACCAAGCCCTGAGTGAACTCCCGGGGCGCTGCGCAGGTCAGCTCAAACAGAAGCCGGGCCTCCTCGCCCGGCCTGACCTTCGCCCCGCTCATAGCCTGTGGCATGGGCCTGAACCCGGAGTCTTGCGGCCATGGCCGAGCAGCATCCTGCGACCCAGCGTCCCATCGACGCCCACGGCATCATCGGCGACATGCGCAGCGCCGCCCTGGTGGACGACCAGGGCAGCATCGACTTCTTCTGCTGGCCGGAATTCGACAGCCCGACGATCTTCTGCGCCCTGCTGGACAGCCCCAGCGCCGGGATCTTCCAGCTGGCGCCGGCACTGGCCAATGCCCGCCGCCAGCAGATCTACCTGCCCGACAGCAACGTCCTGCAGACCCGCTGGCTGGGCAACGAA
The DNA here is from genome assembly GCF_046230915.1 of Pseudomonas sp. KCJK8993. Taxonomy (NCBI): domain Bacteria; kingdom Pseudomonadati; phylum Pseudomonadota; class Gammaproteobacteria; order Pseudomonadales; family Pseudomonadaceae; genus Pseudomonas; species Pseudomonas sp. KCJK8993. The sequence goes on along the minus strand of NZ_JBJJLO010000112.1, from coordinate 19,021 downwards.
GCGGTGGTAGAGGTCACCGACCTGCTGGCCATCGATGAAGACGTCGAGCTGTTGCCACTGCTGATCCGCCGGGTCCGGGTGGTCAGCGGCCGGGCCAGGCTGCACTTGCACTGCGCGCCACGGCTGGATTACGCCAGGGCCACCACCCAGGCACGGATGGACGGCGCCGCGGTGTGCTTCCAGGCCCCCGGCCAGCCCGGCCTGCGCCTGGTGGGCGAGCGGCCGCTGCAACTGGAGCAGGACGCGGCCGTGGCCGAATTCGAACTGGAACAAGGCCAGAGCGCCGAGTTCATCCTCGGCGGCAGTGACGATCCGCGGGTGCAGTGCGGCGCCGGCGACCTGCACCTGAGCCGCACCCTGAGGTTCTGGCGCGACTGGATCGGGCGCTCCAACTACCGCGGGCGTTGGCGCGAGATGGTCAATCGCTCGGCCCTGGCGCTCAAGCTGCTGACCTCCAGGCGCCACGGCGCGATTCTCGCCGCGGCGACCTTCGGCCTGCCGGAAAGCCCGGGCGGAATACGCAACTGGGACTACCGCTACACCTGGGTGCGCGATGCGTCGTTCACCGTCTACGCCTTCATGCGCCTGGGCTACGTCGAGGAAGCCAACGCCTACATGCGCTGGCTGCGCGGGCGGGTCAGCGACTGCCATGGCAAGCCAACGAAACTCAACGTGCTGTATGGCATCGACGGGCGCCAGGAGCTGCCGGAAGTGGCGCTTGCGCACCTGTCCGGCCACGGCGGCGCACAGCCGGTGCGCATCGGCAACCAGGCCTGCGAACAAGTGCAGCTGGACATCTTCGGCGAGCTGCTGGACGCGGTGTACCTGGTGAACAAGTACGGCGAAGGGATCTCCCACGAGGGTTGGAAACACACGGTGCAGGTGGTGGACCGGGTCTGCGCCGGCTGGCAGAGCAAGGACGTGGGGATCTGGGAGATGCGCGGCGAGCAGCAGCACTTCCTGCATTCGCGGTTGATGTGCTGGGTGGCGGTGGACCGGGCCATCCGCCTGGCCTCCAAGCGCTCGCTGCCGGCGCCCTTCGCCCGCTGGGACCAGGCCCGCCAGGCCATCTACGACGACATCTGGAGCCAGTTCTGGAACGAAGAGCGCGGGCACTTCGTCCAGCACATCGGCAGCACCGCCGTGGACGGTTCGATGCTGTTGATGCCGCTGGTGCGCTTCGTCGGTGCCCGTGATCCACGCTGGCTGTCCACCCTGGAGGCCATCGAGAACAGCCTGGTGCGCGACGGCATGGTCTACCGCTACCGCAACGACGACGGCCGGATCGACGGCCTGGACGGTACCGAGGGCGCGTTCGCTGCCTGCTCGTTCTGGTACGTCGAATGCCTGGCCCGGGCCGGGCGCCTGGAGCAGGCGCACCTGGAGTTCGAGCAATTGCTGCGTTATGCCAACCCCCTGGGCCTGTACGCCGAGGAGTTCGCCCCCCACGGCCGTCACTTGGGCAATACGCCCCAGGCCCTGACCCACCTGGCGCTGATCAGCGCGGCCTGTTTCCTCGACCGGCGCTTGAGCGGCGACAAAGAGGTCTGGCAACCTTGAGCGCCGCCTGTGAACACCGGCGCCCTCCTCTCCCAGGCCCAATGGATGTGCCCATGCCCGACTCACCGATCATCGCCGTGATGATCCACGCCGCCGACTGGCGCGCCGCCACCGACTGGTACGCCCAGGCGTTTCCCCAGGCCCGTCGGGTGCGGCATGAGCCCGATGATTTCGGGCACCTGCAACTGGGCGAGCTGGCCCTGGAAATCGTCCCCAGCGACGCCAAGGTCGGCCAGGGCCCGGCGGGCAGCGTGGTGTACTGGCGCGTCGCCGACCTGCCCGGCGAGCTGCAGCGCCTGGAGGCCCTGGGCGCATGTTTGTATCGCGGCCCAATGACCATCGAAGGTGGCGAGTGGATCTGCCAGGTACAGGACCCCTGGGGCAACTGCATCGGCCTGCGGCAACCAGCAGCCATCGCCTGACGGGATGTTTGCCGGCAGTCGAGCGTAAAGGCCTATCCCGGCCCCCATCGCAATGCCGATCCGCCAAGGCAATGGCGAGCGAGACTGGCCCGCGTTGGACTTCGCAGCGCGGCGTTTACCCAGTGAACACGCGCAACCGTTGACGACCATCGCGAGCAATCGAGCGTCGATCGGCGGCTCCTACAGGGGATCACCTCGCTTGAGTGAACAGTATGACGGCCCACCATCGAGGCTGTTCTGAGCTAGGGTATCCAGGTTCCCCGCATTCGGAGCTGCCATGCCCAGCCCAGCCGCCCTGCATCACGCCACCACTGCCAGCCTGCATATCGCTTACGAAGAACACGGCCCGAGCGGTGGCGAGCCGGTGATCCTGCTGCACGGTTTTCCCTACGATCCACGGGCCTACGACGAGATCGCCCCGCTCCTGGCCGAGCGCGGTTATCGGGTGATCGTGCCGTACCTGCGCGGCTACGGGCCGACGCGCTTCAGCCACCCGGGGATCATGCGTTCCGGGCAACAGGCGGCACTGGCCCAGGACCTGCTGGAGCTGATGGATGCCCTGCACCTGCCCACGGCCACCCTGGCCGGCTACGACTGGGGCGGACGCGCGGCGTGCATCGTCGCGGCCCTCTGGCCGCACCGGGTGCGCGGCCTGATGAGCGCCGACGGCTACAACATCCAGGACATCGCCAAGGCCTGTGAGCCCCAGGCTCCGGAAACCGAGCTGCAACTCTGGTACCAGTACTACTTCAATACCCAACGCGGGGTGGACGGCCTGCGCGCCAACCGCCGGGAGTTCTGCGAGCTGCTGTGGCGCCTGTGGTCGCCGACCTGGCAACAAGGGCCCGGGCTCTATGGGTTGAGTGCGCCGTCCTTGGACAACCCGGATTTCGTCGAGGTGGTGATCCACTCCTATCGCCATCGCTTCGGCTACGCCCCGGGCGATCCGGCGCTGGAACCCATCGAGCAGGCGCTGCTGGCCCAGCCGCCGATCCAGGTGCCAACCATCGCCCTGTGCGGCGCCGACGATGGCGTCGGCGCGCCGCTGGTGCCGGACCCCGACGGCCCGCAGTTCACCCGCGGTTATGAACGGCGGATCTTGCCCGGGGTCGGCCACAACGTGCCCCAGGAGGCGCCGCAAGCCACCCTCGAAGCCCTGCTGGAGCTGCTGCAAGGCGCTTGAAGAGCGCGACTGGCGCACGCCATGGCGGGGGAAAAATCGGTACACTGCGCGGCCTCGATCCCCCCACAGGACATGGAATGTTATCCGCCGCCTCTTCTTCACGCCCTGGCCTGCGCCGGGGCCTGGTGCTCTGGCTGTACGCCGCCGGCGCCGGCCACCTGCTGGTCGGCCTGCTGCTGACCTGGGCCGGCCACCAGGCGCTGTTCAACGACTACCTGGCCACTATCGAACAAGCCTTCTGGGGTGCCGCCGCCCCGGTGCCGGCCCGGACCCAGCAGGTCTGGTGGCTGGGCCTGTTCGGCGCCACCCTGCAAAGCTACGCCCTGTACCTGCTGGCCCTGGTGTACCTGGGCGATCGCCTGCGCGCGCCGGCGGCCTGGGCCTGGCTGATGGCCGGGATCGTCCTCTGGGCACCCCAGGACATGTGGCTGTCCTGGCAGGTGGGCATGTCGTCCCACCTGTGGATCGACAGTTTCGCCCTGCTGGTGCTGCTGCCACCTTTGGCCTGGCTGTACCGCCACGACCGTCTTACCTCTCGTTCTCTTTCGTAAAAGGATTTCATCATCGTGGCTGACTTGCCGTTCCTGCAGTGGGCCGTCGCCCTGCTGCTCGCCCAAGGGGTGCTGGGCGCCCTGGACACCCTCTACCACCACGAACTCACCGTGGCCCTGCCGCAACGCCACAGCGCGCGCAAGGAACTGAGCATCCATGCCCTGCGCTCGTGCTTCTACGGCGTGCTGTTCATGGGCATCGCCCACCTGGCGTTCCAAGGCATCTGGGCCTTGGTGATCGCCCTGCTGTTCGCCCTGGAGATCGGCCTGACCCTGTGGGACTTCGTGGTCGAGGACCGCAGCCGCAAGCTGCCGGCCATCGAGCGCATCATGCACACGGTGCTGGCGATCAACGCCGGGGCCTTCTTCGCCTTGTACGGCCTGCAACTGCTGGAATGGTCGCGCTTGCCCAGCGCCCTGGCTCCTATCGACCTGGGCTGGCAGGGTTGGGCCCTGAGCCTGTTCGCCGTGGGCGTGAGCGCCTCGGGGATTCGCGATGGCCTGGCGGCCCTGCGCCTGCAACGCCAGGGACAGGCGATCAATCCGTTCACCGGCGGCGCAGGCAAGCGGGTGCTGGTCACCGGCGGCACCGGTTTCATCGGCGAAGCGCTGGTCAACCAGTTGCTCGACGCCGGCCACACGGTCAGCGTGCTGGCCCGGGACCCCTTGCGCGCCGCCTACCTGTTCGACGGTCGCGCCCGCTGCCTGCGCTCTCTGGACAAGCTGGGCCATGGCGAAGCGTTCGACGTGATCATCAACCTGGCCGGCGCCCCGGTGGCCGGGCCGCGCTGGTCGGCCAAGCGCCAGGCACAACTGCTGGCCAGCCGGGTCGGCACCACCGAAGGCCTGCTCAACTGGCTGCAACACGCCCAGCACAAGCCGGCGTTGTGGATCCAGGCCTCGGCCATCGGCTTCTACGGGGTGCGCGATGCCAGTCAGGAACTGGATGAAGACGCCGCGCGTGGCGAAGGCTTCATGGCTGACCTGTGCGCTCGCTGGGAGTCCGCGGCCGAGCCCGCCAAACGCTTCGGCGTACGCCAGGTGGTGCTGCGCCTGGGTATCGTGTTCGGCCCCGGCGGCGCGCTCAAGCCGTTGCTGATGCCCTTCTACTTCGGTTTTGGCGGACGCATGGGCGATGGCCGGCAGATCATGAGCTGGGTGCACCGCGACGATGTGCTGCAGGTGATGGCCCGCGCCATGCGCGACGAGTCGCTGGAGGGCACCTACAACCTGGTGGCCCCGGATGCCGTGAGCCAAGGGCAGTTCGCCGAGAGCGTCGGCCAATTGCTCAAGCGCCCGGTCTGGCTGCATGTGCCGGCGGCGCCGGTGCGGGCCCTGGCCGGGGAAATGGCCCAGCTGTTCTTCGATGGCCAGAAGGTGGTGCCGGCGCGGCTGTTGCAGGCCGGCTACCGCTTCCGCTACCCGACCCTGGACAGCGCCCTGCGCGACCTGGCCTGAACCGAGGAGCCTCGATGAGCAAGCCCCTGTTGTACTTGCTGGCGGGCAACGGCAGCGCCAGCGACTGGTGGGACGATGCCGTACCGCACTTTCGCCATTATCGAGTGCAAACCCTGGAACTGCCGGGGTTCGGCGACAACCCTCAGCCACCGTGCGACGACCTGGGGCAGTACGCCGAGGCCCTGCTGGCGCTGACCGCCCCGGGCAACGCCATCGTCGCCGTGGGCATCAGCGCCCTGGTGGTGCTGCACGCCTTGCAGCGCCGTCCCGGGCACTTCTCCCGCAGCGTGCTGCTGTCGCCGGTGGGGGCCTTCCTCTGGCAGCGGCGCCTGCCGGCGTTGATGTCGCCACTGCCGGTGCGGCTGTTGATCCACCGCCTGCTCAGCCAGCGTCCGGCCTGGTTCGCCCACAAGTTCTCGCGCCAGCGCTGGAGCCCCCGGCAGTACCGGCGCATGGGCGCAGGTTATGCCCGCTGCCGGGCCTTCGTGCCGCTGTGGGAGCAATTGCGGGCCGATACCGCACTGCCGCTGCTGGAATGGCTCGAGGACCCGGTGGAGCTGGTCTGGGGTGATCAGGACCAACTGCTCGGCAGCGCCCAGGCCGCGGCCTGGAGCGCGATCCTGGCCCGCGCCGACCTGCGGGTCAGCCTGCGTCCGGGCTGGGGCCACTACCCGTGGATCGATGCGCCAGCCGAGTTCGTCGCCTGGATCGAGGCGCCCAACGATGGCTTCGTCGCCCACACCAAGGGCGGTCGCCTGCGCCTGGCGGAACTGGCCGGCCAGCCGGTGCCAGCCGCCCTGAGCCTGGACAGCGCCGAGGATCCGCGCCTGGCGCCGCTGCTGGCCAGCCAGCCCGATGCCCTGTGGGCCGTGCGTTCCTCCAGCTATGGCGAAGACCAGGCCGACTCGGCCAACGCCGGGCTCAGCACCACCTACCTGCGGGTGGCCGCCAGCGAAGTGGCGCCACGCATCGACGAGCTGCGCCAGAGCGGAGTCGAGGAAGTGGTGGTGCAGCGCTTCGTCCAGCCGCGGCTGTCGGGGATCGCCTTCGTGCGCCACCTGGCGGTGGAACTGGAATGGGTCGAGGGCCACCTGGAAAGCCTCGCCGATGGCCAAGCCAGCCCCGAGCGGGCGGTGCTGTCGCGCCTGGGCCCGGCCTGGGAAAGCGGCACCTTCGCCACCCGCCACGGCCTGTCTGCCAAGGCCTTGTGGGACTTTTTGCAAGGGGTGCTGAAGGTTTTCCACTACGTGCCCGGCGACATCGAGTGGGCCTGGGATGGCCAGCAACTGTGGCTGCTGCAATACCGCCCGATCAGCGACTACGGCTGGCGCCGGCACCTGACCGCGGCCAACATCGCCGAGATCCTGCCACCGCAACCCAGCCGCTTCGTCGAGTACGGCCAGCGCCGGGCAGCGGCCAGCATCCCGGCGATCATGGCCCGCTGGGACAGCCGGGTACTGGAGAACAACGAGCCGTTTACCGCCCTGTTCGGCGGCGCCTCCTACATCAACAACGACCTGTTCCTGGCGCGCCTGGCGGATTGGGGCCTGCCCTCCTCCGGTTATGCCGCCGAAGTCGGTGGCGCGGCCCCGGCCCTGCCCTTGCGGCCCCTGCGCCTGCTGCGTTCGCTACCACGCCTGCTGCGCATGCAATTCATCGCCCGCAGCCACTTGCTGAGCCTGGAACCGGGCCTGCGGCGCTTCGACCGGGAACTGGCGCAACTGCGCGAGGCCGGGGCCTCGGGCCAGCAACTGGCGGACTGGTTCAGCCGCTTCTACGTGTTCGTGGTCCAGGGCAACCTGTGCATCGCCACCGCCCTGGCCAGCAGCGGTGGCGCCCTGCTCGGTCGCCCGCCCACCGCCTACGACAACCTGGAGCACAGCCCCCATCGGTTGCCCTGGGAAACCGACCCCGGCACCCCACGCCCGGCATGCGCACCGCTGCCGTTGCAGGCGTTCCCAAGCTGGAGCCCGGCCATCGCCCTGGCCCATCGCCTGGGCCTGCCGGGCATGCGCGGCTACTACCTGCAAGTGCGCGAGTGGTACCGGGACAACCTGATGCGCCTCTTCATGGGCCTGCACCATGCACTGCCCGAGGCCGATCGCGACTACTGGTTCGCTCCCCACGAACAGGTGCGCAGTCGCGGTGGCAGTTTCTGGCAGGACGGCCGCGAGGGCAGCGAGCAGGCCAGCGGCTTCATGATCTACCCGGGCCAGGCCCAGGGCATCCTCGGGGTGGACATCCTCCTGGAGGACACCCTCGACCCCGGCCGGCATGCCCACTACCAGCAGGCCCGGGCAGTGATCGCACGCATGGGCGGGCGCCTGTCCCATGGCTCGACCCTGCTGCGGGAACTACGCAAGCCCTCGGCGGTGCTGCCCCAGGTGGATCCGAGCTGGATGGGCCGCGAAGTGCACTATGTCGACGGTCAACTGCACCTGGTCCAGGACTGAGGGTGACTCAGGAGGATTCCTGGGTGGCGGCGAAACGTTCGCGATAGGCCTGGGGCGTCACGCCCAGGGCCCGCAACACGCTGCGGCGCAGGGTCTCCTCGCTGCCAAAACCGCACTGCACGGCAATGCGCTTGATCGACAGGCCAGTGTCGGCCAGCAAGCGGCGGGCGGTTTCGACCCGGATCAGCTCGATGGCCCGGGCCGGGGTCTGGCCGGTGTCGGCACGGTAGTGGCGCACGAAACTGCGCTCGCTCATGGCCGCTTGCTCGGCCAGCACCGGCACCGTCAGTTCCCGGTTGAGGTTCTCGGCGATCCAGGCGTGCAGTCCATCGAAACGCCCGCCACCGTTCTGCAGCGCCAGGGTCACGCTGAATTGCGCCTGCCCGCCCGGGCGCTTGAGGAACACCACCAGTTGCCGGGCCACTTCCAGGGCCGCCTCGCGCCCCAGGTCAGCCTCCACCAGGGCCAGCGCCAGGTCGATGCCGGCCGTGACCCCGGCCGAGGTCCAGACCGGACCGTCGTTGATGAAGATCGGGTTGGCCTCGACCCGCAATTGCGGATAGGCCTCGGCCAGTTGTTCGCAGCGAGTCCAGTGGGTCACCACCCGGCGGCCATCCAGCCAGCCGCTGGCCGCCAGCAGGAAAGCCCCGGTACAGACCGAGGCCACCCGCCGTGCCGCGCCTGCCCGGGTCGCGACCCAGGCCACCAGTTGCGGGTCACGGGCGGCCGCGTAGACCCCGCCGCCACCGGCCACGATCAAGGTGTCGCAAGCCTGCTCCAGGCCCGGCAGGGGGTCGGCCATCAACGCCAGGCCCGACGAACTGAGGGTCGTCCCGCCTGGGCTTGCCACCACCCGCGGGTTATAGGGCAACGGCAACCCTCGCTCGCGGGCCCGGTCGTTGGCCGAGGCGAACACCTGCAAAGGCCCGGTGACATCCAGCAACTGGGCGTTGGTAAAAGCCAGGACAAAGACGTTTTTCGCGGTGCTGGGCATGATTGGCGTAAATCGAGGGCAGGTTGGCGTATGCGCCAAATCCTAGAAGGCTAGAGTCAGCTCGTCCACCCCATCGATACAAGGAGCTCGCAATGGCCGTGCAGATCGGTTTTCTGTTGTTCCCAGGCGTCCAGCAACTGGACCTGACTGGCCCCTATGACGTGCTGGCGGCGCTGCCGGATACGCAAGTGCATTTGCTGTGGAAGGAGCCAGGGCCGATCAATTCAAGTGCCGGGATGCTGCTGCAAGCCACCACCGGCTTCGCCGCCTGCCCGCCCCTGGATGTGCTTTGCGTGCCAGGCGGGGCCGGTGTCGGCGCGTTGATGGAAGACCCACAGGTGCTGGATTTCCTCCGCCAGCAGGCCGCCCAGGTGCGTTACCTGACCTCGGTCTGTACCGGCTCCCTGGTGCTCGGCGCCGCCGGCCTGCTACAGGGCAAGCGGGCCACCACCCACTGGGCCTACCACGAGTTGCTGGCGCTGCTGGGGGCCATTGCGGTCCATGAACGAGTGGTGCGCGATGGCAACCTGTTCACCGGCGGCGGCATCACCGCGGGCATCGACTTCGCCCTGACCCTGGCCGCCGAGCTGTTCGACCCACAGACCGCGCAGCGGGTGCAGCTGGATCTGGAATACGCCCCGGCCCCACCCTTCGACGCTGGCAGCCCGGACACCGCTCCCGCCTCCCTGGTGCAACAAGCCCGCCAAGCCACCGCGGCCTCCTTGAGCAAGCGCCGGGAAATCACCCTGCGCGCCGCCGCCAGGTTGCAGGCCGGCTGACCCGGCAACCGTCAGGCGCGGCGTACCGGAGCGTGGCGGTCGCTGGCCAGCAAGGAGTCGATGCCGCCATCGCCGTAGACCCGCTCGACCTTGCAAATCATCACCTGATAGCCGGCGTACCAGCGCCGGTACTGGCGCTTGGCTTCAAGGTGCCTGGGGTGGCGGGCGAAGGCCTGGATCGACGCCTCGTCCTCCCAGTAGTAGCTGGCGTTGACCAGGCCCTGGCCGGCGTTGGCCCAGGATTGGGCACCGACGAAACCCGGCAGGCTGGCGGCGACTTCGTCGATGATCGCACTCAGGCGCTGGAACTCTTCGTCGGCCTGGCCGGGCTTATAGATAAAGGCGGCGATGTACATGCTTGGACTCCATTGGGGAAAAATCAGCTTGGTTGGGTCATCAGCGCCAGACGCAAGGCCAGGGCCAGCAACACCGCCGCCAGCAGCCAGGACTGCAACCTGGCGACACCTGCCGTGCGGGCGGCCAGGGCACGCCCCAGGGCCGCACCGCAGATCCCCAGGCCCGTGTGGAAGATCCCGCTGACCAAGGTCAATACCAACCCCAGGACCACCAGTTGCCAGGCGATGCTGCCCTGCCCGGGGCTGACGAATTGCGGCAAGAAGACCATGAAGAACAACAGCGCCTTGGGGTTGAGCAGGCTGTTGCCCATGGCCCGGACGAACACCGTGGCCAGCGGCACCCGGGGCGTGCTGGCAAGGTTCAAGCCAGCCCTGCTGCCCAGGGCCTTCCAGGCCAACCACAGCAAATAGGCGACCCCGGCATAACGGATCAGGTCCAGGGCCGGTGGCCAGCTGGCGACCAATGCGGTGACGCCAGTGGCGGTGAGCAGGGTCAGGCAGATATCCGCGACCCCGATCCCCATCCCGGAAGCGATCCCTCCCCGCCAGCCATAGGCCATGCCCTGGCTGATGACGAAGGCCATGTTCGGCCCCGGTGACAACAGCAACAACAGCACGGCACCGATGAAGATCGATAGGGTCGTCCAGTCCGGCATGCTTGTGCACTCCTGCGAGAAAGCCGGTAGATTAGGCGCCCTTCCTGATACAAACAAAAAACTGTTCTAGATACACCGGGAGCCCAGCAATGCGCCGCACTCGCTACAAGGCCATCGTCGATGATTTCGCCCGGCGCATTCGTGCCGGGCAATTGTCGCCCGGCACCCAGTTGCCCACGGTCCGGGCGCTGATGGCCAGGGAGCGGGTAGCCCTGGCCACCGCCTTGCGGGTCTACCAGGAGCTGGAAGCCATTGGCCTGGTGGTGGGCGAGGCCGGGCGCGGGACCTTCGTGCGCGATAGCAACCTGTCCCGGGGCATGGGCCTGGAGCAGCAACCGGCCAAGGACTGCGAGGTGGACCTGTCCTTCAACTACCCAGCCCTGCCCGGCCAGGAACAGATCCTGCGCGAAGGCCTGCGGGCCATCGCCGCCTCCGGCGACCTGGATGCCCTGCTGCATTCCGCTCCCCAGGGCGGGCGCCTGCATGAACGCCAGACCGCGGCCCGGCACCTGCGCAACCGCCAGATCCGCGTCGGTGCCGAGCAGGTGCTGATCGTCAATGGCGCCCAGCAGGGACTGGCGGTCAGCCTGCTGGCGCTGCTGCGGCCCGGGGATGTCCTGGCGGTGGACGCCCTGACCTACCCGGGCCTCAAGAGCCTGGCCCTGGTCCACCGCCTGGACCTGGAACCCCTGCCGCAGATCGATGGCCTGACCGACCTCGACGCCTTGGAAGAGCTGTGTCGCCGCCGGCCGGTGCGCGCGCTGTACTGCATGCCCACCCTGCACAATCCCCTGGGCTCGGTGATGCCCCTGGCCCAGCGTCAGCGCCTGGTGCGATTGGCTCGCGAGCACGACTTCTGGCTGATCGAGGACGGCGCCTATGCCTTTCTCGCCGAACCGGCTCCGCCACCGCTGCAGACCCTGGTGCCGGAGCGCACCCTGTACATCTCGGGCTTGTCCAAGAGCGTCGCTTCGGGGCTGCGCATCGGCTTCATCGTCGCGCCCCCGGCGCTGATCCCGGCCCTGGAACGGGCGATCCGGGTCTCCAGCTGGAGCACCCCGACCCTGACCGTGACCCTGGGTTGCCTGTGGATCGAATCGGGGCTGGTGGACAATCTGGAGGAGCAGAAACGCCACGACGCCCGCCAGCGCCAGCACCTGGCTGCCAGGGTGCTGCAAGGCTGCGATTACCTGGCCAATCCTTCGTCCTACTTTCTCTGGCTGAAGCTGGGGGACGGTCGCCGGGCCGACAGCGTGGTGGCGGCCCTGGCCCGGCAGAAGGTGACCGTGACCTCGGCAGATCCCTTCGCCACCACGCCCCACACGCCCCAGGCGCTGCGCCTGGCCCTGGGTTCGATCAGCCTGCCGTTGTTGGAGCAAGCGCTGCACAAGGTGCACAACGAAGTCACCCGTTGACCGACCGGAGCCTGGCCGTTGCGGGCTCCGGTCCCATGAAAACCCGGGCGAAAAAAAACCCGCCGAAGCGGGTTTCTTTCAAGACCATCATGACATCCTGTCTGCAGCATCCGTGCTAATGGTCGATCTTCCGTGATCCTGAAGCGCGTCCTGCGCTGCAGTTGTGGGAAGAGATATTAAACACGTACCCGGGTAGGCAGAAGGCGCATTGAAATACAGCGCGTGTAGGAAATTGGCTACAGCTCACTTAGGCAATCCCTGAGGCCCTCACCCCAGCGCCTGAATCGCCAGGGCCGCCAGCTGCAACTGGTGGCGGGCGCCGGGTTGATGATCGTCCTGGAGGAACCAGGCGGCGGACAGGCCACTGAAGGCCAGCACCCACTGCACCAGCCGCCGGGGTTCCAGGTGGGCCGCTTCGGCGATCACCCGCACCTGGCGCTCGAAGCGCAGGGGATCGGTGGCGCTGGGCAGGTCCGGGTTGCAGATCAGGTTGGCAAAGTCGAACGTGCGCTCGCCATGAACCCGCTTGGGATCGATCACCAGCCAGCCGCGCTCGGCGAAATCCAGCACGTTGTCGTGGTGTACATCGCCGTGCAGCACTACTTCTTCCCGAGGCGTGGCGAGCAGGTGCTCGGCCATGGCCAGGCTCTGGACGAACAGGCCGCCCTGTTGTCGTGCCGCCTCGCGCAGGTCCTTGAACCAGTGGTCCAGCGCCAGCAAGGGTGGCCGGGGTTCAGGCCGTGGCGCATGCAGGCGCGCCAGGGTGGCGCAGACGATCTGGCTGACCGCGTCGTGCTCGCCGGCCAGGGCCATGCGCATCAGCGACCCCGGCCCCATGGCCCGCTCCATCAGCAGCGCAACGTCTTGCTGGGCATGTACCCGCGCCGCACCCTCGCCGCCCCACCAGGCCATCAACCGGTTGCCGGCCTGTTCGTCTTCATCCAGGGCGATCTTCAGCATCGCCGGCGCGCCCGTCTCCAGGCGCACCGGCAACAGGCGGCTGCCGGGGGTGACGATGGGCTCGCCATCCGGCGTCAGGCGCCAGCGTTCCAGGTAGGTTGCAAACACCAAGGCAGCTCCAAGCGGTCAACGACAAGCTGCCAGTTTCAAACGGCGCCGGGCACCTGCGCAAGGCTGACAGACCGGTAATCATTGCTGGCGCAGGTAGTGCTCGATATTGCCCATCTGCTCGTCCCAGCCACGGCTGTTCATGCGAAAGGCCTTGAGCCGGCGTTCGGCGGGAATGGCGTCGAACCCCGATTCGCTGACCCGCAGCAAGGTGCCTTCGGGGTGTTCGTCCAGCTCGAAGCGCACCAGGGTGGTGGGCTCGCTCGAATAGTCATGACCCGGCTCCACGGCGTAAGGGTGCCAACGGAAGGAGAACAGCTCTTCGGGCAGCATCTGCTCGACCTGCAACTCCAGCATCAGGTGTTCATACCCGGGATACGTGATGGCGCCACGGGCCTGCCGGCCCGGAGCGAAATGCTCGCCAGCGAATGTCACGCCGAACCAGCGGCCGAAGCGCTCGGCCTCGCTCAGCGCGGCCCAGACCTGCGCCGCACTGGCCCGGAGCAGGATCTTGCGCTCGATACGATCTGAAGAATTCATAAGCCACCTCCATTGATGAACACTAGCCCGCCCTGGGTCCGGTGCAAGCTTTGCCGGAGCACCAACGGCGTGATCGGCACCGGGGAAAAATGCTACTGTCAGCGCCCTCCCGTCAAAGCAAAGGACCTGCCATGCCCCTCGCCCTCCTCGACCGCTATCGCGGCAGCCTGCTGGGCCTGGCCTGCGGCGATGCCGTCGGCACCAGCGTCGAATTCAAGCCCCGCGGCAGCTTCCCAGCCGTTACTGACCTGCAAGGTGGCGGACCGTTCAACCTCAAGCCCGGCCAGTGGACCGACGACACCTCGATGGCCCTGTGCCTGGGGGAAAGCCTGCTGCGCCAGGGCGGTTTCGATGCCGCCGACCAGATGGGCCGCTACCTGAACTGGTGGCAGTGGGGTTATCTGAGCGCCACCGGCGAATGCTTCGACATCGGCATGACCGTGCGCCAGGCCCTGGCCGACTACCAGGAGCATGGCCAGCCCTTCGCCGGCTCCAGCGATCCCTATACCGCCGGCAACGGTTCGCTGATGCGCCTGGCACCGGTGGTGCTGTTCTTCTACCCTGACCTGGCCCGGGTCCGGCAGTTCGCCGGCGACAGCTCGCGCACCACCCATGGCGCCGCCGAGGCCATCGAATGCTGCCAGCTGTTCGCCAGCCTGATCGCCAGGGCCCTGGCCGGCGCTTCCAAGCAGGAGTTGCGGGTGGTGGAGGACATGCGTTTCGAGCAAGCCAAGGTGGCGACCCTGGCTCGCGGCAGCTACCTGAGCAAGGGCCGCGAAGAGATTCGCGGCAACGGTTATTGCGTGGACTCCCTGGAAGCGGCGCTGTGGTGCTTCCAGCACAGCGACAACTACGCCGATGCGGTGCTGGCCGCGGCCAACCTGGGGGACGATGCCGACACCACCGCCGCCATCGTCGGCCAACTGGCCGGAGCCTTCTACGGCATCCAGGGTATACCCGGGCACTGGCTGGCCAAGCTGCACATGGGCCAGGAGATCCAGGCCATGGCCGATGACCTGCTGCGCGCCGCGCAGCGAACGGCGGCGTAATCCGAAACCTGACGAATCGACAGCGAGCCCCTCATGCGCCCATCCCTGATCCTCGCACCCCTGCTGCTGGCGCCATTGGCCCACGCCGACGAATGCAGCGATGCTCCCGACCAAGCTGCCCTGAGCCAGTGCGCCAGCGTCCAGTACAAGGCTGCGGACAAGGAGCTGAACAGCCTGTACCAACAGATCAGCCAGGGCCTGAAGAACCAGGCGCAAACCAAGCAGCGGTTGGTTGGCGCCCAGCGCGCCTGGGTAGCGTTCCGCGATGCCGAGTGCGGCTACGCCACCTCCGGCGTGGAAGGTGGCAGCCTCTACCCATTGGCCTATAGCCAGTGCATGACGGCACTGACCAAGGCCCGGGTGGAAAACTTCAAGAACTACCTGAAGTGTGAGGAAGGTGACTTGAGCTGCCCGGTGCTGGAGCGGTAGCGGGCGCCTGTCTCCAGCCTCGGTGGGCATGTTGCCCGGCGCGCCATGTCGTGAAAAACGCCTGGGCCTTGTACGGCGCAATGGGCTGTACCGGTGGTTTTCTTTGCAATTGGATCTTGCATTTATCCGTCGCCGCCGCAGAATCACCGCGCTTTGCCTGGCCATTTGCGCAGGCAGGGCCATTTCCCCCCTATTGCAAAGGAACCTTCGTTCATGGATAGAAGCGCCAGCGCCCGTCTCGGCTCGCTGATCCTCTCGTTGTCTGCTCTGGCCCTGACCGGATGCAAGGAAGAATCCAGTCCCAAGACCGTGGCCGCCGCGCTCGCCCCGGCCCCCGCCGCCATGGTGATTCCGGTCTGCGCCAACGGCGAATGCGCCGTGCTGGACCAGAACGGCGCGGTACTGGTCGGCGTCGACAACGACTACGACGCCGTGGTCACCCTGCCCCTGGACAAGAGTTTCCTGTTCGCCAAGGACGGGACCTGGAACCTGGCCAGTGCCGACGGCAAGCAGATCCTGCTGGCCGACTTCACCGACGACCTGCGACCACTGACCCCCGGCTACTTCGGCTTCGGCCAGGACGGCAAGCTGGGCATCATCGACCAGAGCGGCAAGCAGGTACAGCCACCGCGCTTCGACGACTTGTACATCGGCGGCCAGGACGACTTCCTCGTCTACGAGCTGAACGAGAAACGCGGCCTGCTGGACGCCAAGGGCCAGGAGCTGACCCAGGCGCTGTATGACAGCAGCGTGGTGCGCGACGACTTCGCCAAGCGCGGCTGGTGGATGACCGCCGAACGCGGCGAGGAAAAGTGGGCGTTCAACCTCAAGACCCACGAGCAAAAGAAAGTCGCGTTCGACACTATCGACAGCGCCGCCAACGGGTACTTGGTGGTCAGCGACGAGCAGGGCAAGTTCCTGGCCGATGCCCAGGCCCGCCTGGTGGATCCTGCCCGTTACTATTGGCTTGGGGAACCCGGCGAGAACCGCGTGGCCTTCCGGGAAAAATACGACACGCCGTGCGGCTACCTCGACCTGCAAGGCAAGGTCGTGATCAAGGCCCAGTTCAGCACCTGCGAAGTGTTCGGCAAGCAGGGCGCGCTGGTCACCGCCCAGGCCGCCGAAGGCGAGCACGGCAAGATCGGCATGATCGACCCGCAGGGCCAGTGGAAGGTGCAGCCGGTGTACGACTCGGCGGAACCAGCGGGCTTCAGTCCTTTGGGCCTGTTCCCCCAGGTCCCGGGACTGAACCAGGTCGGCGTGCTGCAAAGCGCCTTCACCGCGACCTTCGGCATCTTCGATGTGGACAAGGGCGTCGAGCTGTTCAAGCCGATCTACAGCAACATCGGCGCGCTCACTCCCGAGCTGTTCGTCTTCAGCAGGCCTGACAGCCCGACCAAGCCGGTCACCCTGTTCGGCGAAGCCACCAAGATCGCCACCGTCGGCCTGATGGACGCTAGCGGCAAGGTACTGATGGAGCCAGGCCAATACGTGGATATCCACCTGGACAGCAGCGGCCACTACCTGCTGGCCAGCGAAGACACTTCGCCGCTGTCGACCGTGGCGTTGCTGGACCTCAAGGGCAAGCGCCTGGTTGCCAGCAAGTGGCAGGAACTGGTGGTCGATGAAGCCCGTGGGGCGATCTTCGGTTACGCCGTGGAAGGCGTGGGCGATGACCAGACCCGCAGCATCAAGGCGCTGTACCGCCTGGACGGCACCCCGAGCTTCCAGGTGACCCAGGTCGACTGTGGCGCCGAGCAGGTCCTCGATGGCCAGGGCAAGGTGCTGTGGCCAACCAATCCGCAAGATCACTGCCCACAGCCTGACGACGACGGCCCCGCCGAAAGCTGAGCCCGGCCTGACGGCCACGGCTGCGATCAAGCCTGCTAGGATGCGGGCTTGATCGATTCAGCCAACCGGCCCGGATGGGGCCCGACAGGAACTGTCTCCCATGCTCAACGCTTTGCTCTTCGACCTCGACGGCACCCTGACCGACACCGACGCCCTGCACCTGCTGGCCCTGCAACAATTGCTGCTGGAGGAAGAGCAGCGGGTCTTCAGCCACGCGCAATTCATGGCCCATGTCAGCGGCCAGGCCAACGCCAACATGTGCCGCTACCTGTTCCCCGGGCGCAGCGTGGCCGAACACGAGGCCTTCGCCGAGCGCAAGGAGCAGCGCTTTCGCCAACTCTCCTCGCAACTGGAACCGATGCCCGGGCTGTTGCGCCTGTTGGATTTCGCCGAGCAGCACGGCATTGCTACCTGCGTGGTGACCAACGCGCCCCGGGCCAATGCCCAGCACATGCTCCAGGCCCTGGGCCTGAGCCAACGCCTGTCGACCGTGCTGGTGGCCGAGGAGCTGCCCCGGGCCAAGCCCGATCCCCTGCCCTACCTGCGCGGCCTGCAAGCCCTGGATGTCGCGGCCAGCCAGGCGCTGGCCTTCGAAGACTCGGTCCCCGGGCTGAAGGCGGCGGTGGGCGCCGGCCTCCGCACCTTCGGCCTGGCCACCAGCCAGCGCCCCGAGACCTTGCTGGACGCCGGTGCCCATCGGGTGATTCGCGACTTCGACGACCCGCAGTTATGGGCCGAGATTCATCGACGACTCGAACGACCGGCCTGAAGCGCGGGCCTCGGGAGTACCGCAAAGGGTCGGGAGATTAGGAGATAAAGGGGACTGGAAAGGAAGTAGCCAGGGGATGGGAGGAAAGGGTGCTCGCCCATCACTTCGACCATGGCATCTTAAGCCGAAGCCCCCCTTTGGCTGGGCGAGCAGGTGGTCATGTTACGGAGGCGCCGGGGATGGCCCTATCGGATAATTCCGAAAAATTTGTGGGAATAAGGAAAAATCCAGAACGCTTTTTCCTGGGCGCGACCTTTTTTTCACGGCTCTTTCACCTCGCCCCCCGTAGATTGGGACCACTCCTTAACGAATCCCATTTGGCCCGCCCCTGGCGGGCTTTTTTTTGCCTTGGATTCAAGCAACGGCTCTGCTGCAACTACTCAGCTAATCAGGCTTTTGTTATCTCGAATTAGACATCCGGCCTTATGATGGACGCCCTCGCCCCTGTTGCCGGAGACGCCCCGTCCCATGTCCGACCTGCTTGTGGTTTCGTCCATCGATAGCCTGGCGGTGCCTGTCACCAGCATTGCCGTGGATTATCCCAACGGCCACGTGATCCCCTCCCACAGCCATCCCCGCTCGCAGCTGGCCTATGCCATCGAAGGCGTGCTGGTGATCGATACCCAGTCCGGACGCTGGGTGGTGCCGCCCAGTCGTGGGGTCTGGCTGCAGGCCGGGGTCGAGCATCGGGTGCGCATGCGCGGCGCGGTGCGCATGCGCAGCCTGTTCGTCAATGTCGACGCCATCAGCGGCTTGCCCGAGAACGACTGCGTGATCGAGGTCTCGCCCTTGCTGCGCGAATTGATCCTGGCCGCGTCCCAGGTCGATGAGCACTACCAGGCCGATAGCCGCGACGGCCGCCTGATGCGCTTGATCCTCGATGAAATGCGCTCGCTGCCGGTGCTGCCCTTCAGCCTGCCCTGGCCCCAGGAGCCACGCATGCTCCAGGTCTGCCGGGCCCTGGCCGACGACCCGGCGGACAACCGCACCGCCGAGCAATGGAGCGACCGCCTGGCCATGAGCGCCAAGACCTTCCACCGCCAGTTCCAGCGCCACACCGGCATCACCTTCGGCCGCTGGCGCCAGCAGGCGCGGTTGTTGATGTCCCTGGAGTGCCTGGCCCAGGGCATGCCGGTGGTGCAGGTGGCCCTGCAACACGGCTACGACAGCCAGAGTGCCTTCGCCGCCGCCTTCAAGCGCCAGTTCGGCACCCCGCCATCGGAGTTCTACCGCTGAGCGCTCAGGCCCGGCGCAGCAGCAATCCGGCCAGTACGCACAGCAACATCGCCGCCCCGGCCAGCAGGAAGGCATCGCTGTAGGCCAGCAACAAGGCGTCGCGGTGCAGCACCCGGTTCATCAGTTCCAGGGCCTGCCGGCGCAAGGGCGCGGCCGCCGCCGAATGCAACGCGCTGGCGTAGTCCAGCGGTGCCTGGGCGAGCATCCGCACCCACTCCACCAGGCGCTCTTGGGTGGCCTGGGCGAACAGAT
>NZ_JBJJLO010000111.1:0-21910 GCF_046230915.1 Pseudomonas sp. KCJK8993 | reverse complement strand
ATTTTCTATCTTTTTTCATCAGTCGTCACAAAAACCGGACACCCTGCAAAAGCCGCTCAGGCGTCACCGATTTTGTCCCGGTAAACGGCGACGCCACCTCCTGGCATCGATCACTTTGGACTTGCCACACTCATGTCATGTTTGCCTTCGGCAAAACCACGACATTACTTTTTTATCCCACGGGCGGCGGCACTCTGAAGTGTCTTCAAGTGAGCCGCCCTGCTGTTCTTTCCGGCGCCTCACTACTGCCATTAACTTCCGGCTCTAAAGGCTCTGTAAAATGACAGAGATACCGGGGACGTCGGGTGTCTGCTTCAATAGCGATAACGGTCACCTTCCTTCAAGCTAAGCGTGCTCTCAAGTTACTCGGGCAGCGCGTGTCTCAGCGGCTGTCCGGCGTAACTTATTTTTCACTTTCGACTGTAATTCAGCCCTCTCTGCGGCTGACTGTTTATTACTGTCTGAAAATAGTCGCTGTCATGGATTAAACACCGTCTCTTGTTCCCTCAACTTTCCAGCGCTGCGCTTGCCGCAGCCGATGAGTGCATGACCATGGAAGAGCTAAGTTATCTGAAGAAAGTCGAAGCCAACGCACGCACCTATGCCGCCAACTTCCAGCGCCTGTTCGTCAGCGGCAATGGGGTGTGGCTCAGGGATGCGCAAGGCAAGGAATACCTCGACTGCCTGGCCAACGCCGGTACCCTGGCACTGGGTCATAACCCGCCGGAAGTCAAGGACGCGGTGCTGGAGTTCCTGGGCTCCGACCAGTTGCAGCAAGCACTGGACCTCGCCACCCCGGCCAAGCATGCCTTTGTACAGGAGCTGTTTTCACAACTGCCGGCAGGCATGCGCGACACCAGCAAGATCCTGTTCTGCGGCCCCAGCGGCTCGGATGCCGTGGAAGCTGCGATCAAGCTGGCGCGCCACTACACCAAACGCGCGGCATTGATGGCGTTTCATGGTGGCTATCACGGCATGACGGCTGGCGCGCTCTCGGCCATGGGCAATCTCAACCCCAAGGGCATCCCCAGCGTTACTGCACAAAACACCCATTTCCTGCCCTTTCCGTACCGCTTCCGCTGCCCGTTCGGTACCGACGGCGAGCAAACCGATCAACTGTCGCTCGAGTACATCCGCACCGTGCTCTCGGACCCTGAAGGTGGCGTCACCCGCCCGGCCGCCGTGCTCGTTGAGGTGGTGCAGGGCGAAGGCGGCTGCATTCCCGCCTCGAACGCCTGGCTGCGCGGGCTGCGCGAAATCACCCGCGAGCTGGGTATCGTGCTGATCATCGACGAAGTCCAGACCGGCCTGGGCCGCACCGGCAGCACCTTTGCCATCGAGCACGCGGGGATCGTCCCCGATATTCTGGTGTTGTCCAAGGCCATCGGTGGCGGCTATCCGCTGTCGGTCATTGTCTACGCCGAACACCTCGACACCTGGGGCCCGGGCATGCACGCCGGTACCTTCCGTGGCAATCAGATCGCCATGGTCGCCGGGCGCGCAACCATGCGCCACATTCGCCAGGCGGGCCTGGTGGAACACGCCGCCGCCCGCGGAGCGCAACTGCTCGCCGGCCTGCAAGACATTGCCCTGCGCCATGATGCGATTGCCGACGTGCGTGGCCGTGGCCTGATGATCGGCGTCGAGGTCACCAAACCGCGTACAGAGAACCGTGCCGGCCTGGGCGATGGCACCCTGGCCAAGGCAATCAAGCTCAACTGCTTCGACAACGGCCTCGTCATCGAAACCGGTGGGCGCCACGGTTCGGTATTGCGCTTCCTGCCTGCCCTGACCATCACCGAAGCCCAGGTTGGCAGCGTCCTTGATCGTTTCGAAGACGCCATCGCCAGCGCCACCGCGCACCGTTTGCAGGTGGTCGGCTAAAGCGCAGAAAAACAGCAGCAGCGCAGAGCTGCTGTTGTGCCATACCCAACCTGCTGCAATGAAAAGCCCGCCAACCGACACCGGTTGGCGGGCTTTTTGGTGTGCGCTTCAGTCCCGGGCAAGCGACTCGATCGGATCCAGCCGCGCGGCATTACGCGCAGGTACAAACCCGAAGATGATGCCGATCAGGCTGGAGCACACAAAGGCGGTGACAATCGATTCCAGCGAAAACACCATCTGCCATTCCGTGATCACCAGGGAGAACACGAACCCGATGCCAAACGACAACGCAATCCCGATCACCCCGCCAATCAGGCACACCATCACCGCCTCCACCAGAAACTGTTGGCGAATGTCCGACTGCCGCGCCCCGACCGCCATGCGAATACCGATTTCGCGTGTGCGCTCGGTCACCGACACCAGCATGATGTTCATCACCCCGATGCCACCCACCACCAGTGAGATCAGCGCAATCAACGACAACAGCAATGCCAGCGACTGGCTGGTTTTCTGCACGGTTTGCATGATGCTATCGAGGTTGTAGGTGAAAAAGTCCTTGGTCCCGTGGCGCTGTTGCAACAGCTTGACCACGTTATCCTCCACCACCTTGCTCGGCTGGCCATCCTTGATCCGCACCGTGATGCTGTCCAGGTAGCGTTGACCCAACAGGCGCCCGGCGGCGGTTTCGTAAGGCACCCAGACGTTGAGCGCCTTGCTGGTGTTGAAGATATTCTTATTGTCCGCCGTCACCCCAATCACCGTGCACGGCAGGTTGCCCACCAAAATGATCTGGCCCAGCGCCTCGACGTCCGGGCCGAACAGGCGATTACGGGTGTTGTGGTCAATCACCACCACCTGGGCCTGGCGGGTGTCGTCGTCCTGGCTGAAGGTGATGCCTTCGGCGATCTTGATCCCGCGGACCTGGAACGAGCTGGCACTCACGCCATTCACCGTGGCGTTCACGTCGATATTGCCAAAGCGCAACAGCAGGTTGCGCCCGGCGTTGGGCGTGGCGCTGTCGATGTAATGCAACTCGCTCAGGGCGGTCACGTCGGACAACACCAGGGTTTCGATCGCCGACGCATGGCTGTCGCCAAAGTCGGTGCCCGGGTAGATGTCGATGGTGTTGCTGCCGATCGCCTGAATATCATTCAAGACATAGCGCTTGGCGCCCTCCCCGATGGCCACGATCGACACCACCGACGTGATGCCGATCACGATGCCGAGCATGGTTAACAAGGTGCGCATGCGGTGGGAAATCAACGCCACCCAGGCCATCACGAAGGCTTCCTTGAACAACCCCAGGCTCGCCACCAGACGCCGCCCCGGCGTGGCCTGGCCCTGGGCGGGAACCGGGGCCTCGACCTCCGGTGCGGCACGTTCGTTGAGGCGGTCACTGAGCACTTCGCCGTCGCGCATCTCGATGATGCGCTCGGCGTGGGCCGCAACCTTGGCGTCGTGGGTCACGATAATCACGGTATGCCCCGCCGCATGCAGCTCCAGCAGGATGTTCATCACTTCCTTGCCGCTGGCGGTATCGAGGGCGCCGGTCGGCTCATCCGCGAGGATCACTTCGCCGCCGTTCATCAATGCCCGGGCGATACTCACCCGCTGCTGCTGCCCACCGGACAACTGGCTCGGCCGGTTGACCAAGTGATTGGCCAGGCCCAGCCGGGCCAGCAGTTCCTTGGCGCGGCTATGGCGCTGGCCTTCCGATACTCCGGCATAAATCGCCGGCATCTCGACGTTATGCATGGCGCTCAAGTGCGGCAGCAAATGATAACGCTGGAAGATGAAACCAAAATGGTCGCGGCGCAGTTCCGCCAGCTCCTGGTCCGCCAGGTCGCGGGTTTCGCGACCGCTGATGGTGTAGCTGCCGTCAGTGGCGTAGTCCAGGCAACCGAGAATGTTCATCAGGGTCGACTTGCCTGAGCCCGACGCCCCGGTGATCGCCACCATTTCCCCGGTGTTGATGGTGAGGCTGACATTCTTGAGCGCCATGAACGCTTTTTCACCGGCCATAAAGCTGCGGCTGATGCCTTTGAGTTCCAACAATGCCTGGGTCATTGTCAGCTCCCCGCCACGGCCGGCGTCGGCTCACCGATGACGACCTGGTCGCCCTCCACCAGGCCATCCTTGATCTGCGCCTTGACCTTGTTGTTGATCCCCACCTGCACGTTGCGCTCCTGAGCGTGGCCGGTCTCATCCACCACCCGCACTACGTACGAACCGTCGTCATTACGCTTGCCCAGCGCCGCAACCGGCACCATCAGTACATCCTTGGCGGTGTCGCGCACGATGCGCACCTGGGCGGTCATCGAGATGCGCAGGCGATGATCAGGGTTCGGCACATCGAACAGCGCGTTGTAGAACACCGCGCTGTTCTGTTTGGCGGTGCCGGCGGCCTGGGTGTCCAGGTAGTTCTGCGGTGCAGGTTCAGTGCCGCGCAGCTTGCCGTAGTAGCGTTTATCGGACTCGCCAAGGATGGTGAAGTACACCTCCTGGCCTGGGTGGATGTGAATCACATCGGCTTCCGACACCTGGGCCTTGATGGTCATGGTGTCCAGGTCCGCCAATTTCAGCAGCACCGGCGCCAGTTGCTCGGCGATCACGGTCTGGCCTTCCTGGGTGACGATGCCCACCACGTCACCGTCCATCGGGGCGACGATACGCGTATAGCCGAGGTTGACTTTGGCGGTGTCGATCTGGATTCGCGCGTTTTTCAGTTGCGCATCCAGGGCCACCAGGTTGGCGCTCTGCACCAGGTAATTGGATTCGGCGGTCTCGAAATCCTGGCGGGAGATGGCCGCGTCCGATTGCAGGCGGGTGTAGCGCTCCCACACCGATCTGGTCTGGACCACTTGTGCCGCCGTGGCTTTGCGTTGCGCTTCGAGGTTTTCCTCGTTGACCTGCGCCTGGCGCAGGGCGTTCTGCAGCACCAGTGGATCGATTTCCGCCAGCCACTGGCCCTTCTTGACCTTGTCGCCGAGCTTGACCTTCAGCGATTTCAACTGACCGGAGACCTGGGCGCCGACGTCGACCTGTTTGACCCCCTGCAAGATCCCGGTGGCAAGCACCGAGTTCTCGATTTCGCCCCGCTCGACCCTGGCGGTCAAGTACTGGGGCGGCTCAGCCGGTGACTGCACCGAATAGACAATCAGGCCGGCAACAACGGCCAGGCCTACGCCCCAGACAACCTTGCGAAACTTCGACTTTTCCATAGATGACCACTAATACGTTGAAAGGTAGACCCGGCCGCTGGCCGGGCTTGCGCTAAGTTGCTCGAATGTTCGCTTCAGGTAAGGGCGCAAGCGCCCGTGCCGGCTCCCCCTGTATCACACGTCATGAGGTCACCTTGCCGGCCGGTACGAGGAGACCGTCGTGCCACCAGGACGCCAGGCTGTAGACGTGCGGCGCCTTGAGCAGGGTGAAATGGTTACCCGGCCCGTACCAGGTCTGCAGGTGATCCGTGTGTCGGCTCCAACCCTCGATCATGCCGGCCTGCTCGCGCTGATTGCCCTGTGCATCCAGCGTCGGATCATCGGCCAACACCAGGCGCACCGGGCCGTTGTAGCGCTGGCGCGGCTGGTAAACCGTGCGCAGCGCAGCGCCAAAGGCACGCGCCGGCCCTTGCATCACCTCAGGCGTGGAGCGCGCCGAGAGCATGCCGACGCGCACCATGGCGGCGTGCAAGGTTGCCAGTTGTGCCGATTCATCCAGATCAACGAAGGCCTGCCGATCAATCCCGAACGGTTTTCCAGCCGCCAGTTGCAGGGTTTCGATCAGGCGCAGTAGCACGTCGGTTGCGGTGTACGGCTTGCCGGCCGCGCCCGAACTGCCCGGTGATTCACTGTCGACCAGGGTCAGCGACAACACTTCGCGCCCCTGGGCCTGCAGACGCAGAGCCATCTCGAAGGCCACCCAGCCGCCAAAAGAATGCCCGAGCAGATGCACCGGCCCATGCGGGCATTGCTGTTCCAATGCCTGCAGATAGGCCTGCGCCGCCGTTTCCACGCGGCTGTGGGGCAACGCCTTGGCGTCCAGCCCGCGGGGTTGCAGGCCATGGATCGGCCAGGCCGGCCCGAACGCATCACTCAGGCCGATAAACCCCGTGACGCTATCGCCGGCCCCCGGAATGCAGAAGATCGGTGCCTGCCCGGGCTGCCCGCTCTGAATCGTCAGCACCGGCTGGTAGGGCGTGTTGGCCGGTGTCGCCGGCAAGGCCTTCAAGGCATCGCCGATGGTCTGGCCCAACGCCGCGATGTGCGGCGCCTGCATCATGCTCTGGTGGTTGCCTGGCACCCTGATGTGCCGCAGCAGGCCCGTCGGCAGAACCTGGTCCCAACCCAGCGTGTCACTGCTGCGCGAGGCCTCATCCATGCGTTCTTCGGCCGTGAACAAATGCACCGGCATGGTCAGCGGCAACACGCTGTAATGGGCTTGCGCATGGCCGTGGGCGACTTCACGGTCCAGGTAGGCCCACAAGGCGTCACGGGACAGCGCCGCCAACTGCGGTTGCAGCAAGCCGGCGTCGCAGCAGCGTCGCCACAGGGTGTCGAAGTCCATCTGTGCCGCGTCACCCTCCAACTGCCCGAGGGTGGCCAGCGCCTGTCCATCCGCCGGCCGTTGAACCTCGCAGAAGGCGCGGCACTGTTCGAGCAGGTGCAGGCTGTGGGCATGGGCCACCGACCAGCGCGCCTTGCCTTGATCGACCAGACGCGGCACGTGGGTGTCGAGCAGCCCGAGGAAGCTCACCTCCTCGTCCATGCCGATCAGCTGCGCGGCGATTTCATAGGCCAGCAAGCCGCCGAACGACCAGCCGGCCAAGCGGTACGGACCGTGCGGCTGCACGCCACGCATCATGTCGATGTGCCGTGCGGCCAGGCATTGCAGGGTCCGCAACTGCGGCTCGCCCCAGGCCACGCCTTCCAGGCCATAGACCGGAATGTCCGCATCCACATGCCGGGCCAGCGCCGGGAAATACACATTCAGCCCGCTGAACTCATGCACCAGGAACAACGGCGCCTGGGTGCCGCCGGCACGTACCGTGACCAGGCCTTGCTCAAGTGCCGGCGCCTCGCTGTGCAAGCGCAGCAGCGCGGCCATCGACGCGACGCTGGCATGTTGGAACAACTGCGCCAGGGTGACCGGCAGGCCGTCCTGGGTCAGCAGGCTGACCAGGCGAATCGCCAGCAGCGAATGCCCGCCCATTTCAAAGAAACTGTCGTGGCGCCCTACCCTTGCCAGCTTCAGCACGTGGGCCCAGTGGCCCGCCAGGCGTTCTTCCAGCGCCCCGACCGGTGCCGCATAGTCGCGGCTGAGCACCGCCTGCTCAGGCGCCGGCAACGCCTTGCGGTCGAGTTTGCCGTTCGGTGTCACCGGCAAGCTGTCCAGTTGGACATACGCGCTCGGCAGCATGTACTGCGGCAGGTGGCTCAGCAGTTCTTCACGCAATTGCTCGATCGAGCCCGGCGAACCGCACAGGTAAGCCACCAATTGCTTGCCGGCGACCTGCCCTTCACTGTCGTCGCGCGCCATGACCACGGCCTCTCGTACGCCTTCGCAGGCCAGCAGCGCGCTTTCGACTTCGCCCAGCTCGATACGGAAACCACGGATCTTCACCTGATCATCGTTACGCCCCAGGTATTCCAGGGTGCCGTCCGGCAACCAGCGGCCGAGGTCGCCGGTCTTGTACAGGCGACCCGGGCTATCGCTGAACGGGTCGACCAGGAAGCGTTCACTGCTCAGTTGCGGCTGGTTGAGGTAACCGCGGGCGATCCCGACACCGGCCAGATGAATCTCACCGGCCACCCCCAGGCCCGTTGGATGCCCATGGGCGTCCAACACATACACTCGGGTGTTGGCGATCGGACGCCCAATGGCACGTGGATGCGGGTTGGCGGCGAACACTTCATTGGCGGTGGCAATGATCGTCGCTTCAGTCGGGCCATAGGTATTGAGCAAGCGCGGCGTGTGGCCGCTGCGCAGGAACCAATGCTGCACCGCCTCCGCGCTCAGTTCTTCGCCACCCACCACAATGACCCGCACGGAAGCCGGAATGACAGTGCTGTGATCGTCCGCCAGGCCTTGCCAGAAGCGCGTCGGCAAGCTGATCACCGACAGCCGTGCCTGCGCCGCCAGGCCCCAGAACTGCGCGGCATCGGTCAACCAGTCGGCACTGCGCAGCACCAGGGTGGCGCCGCAAGTCAGCGCGCCAAAAATCTCTTCGATGGACGCGTCGAAGTTGATGGTCGCGAATTGCAGTGCACGATCCCCCTCCCCCAAGCCGGTCAAGCCACGAATCGCCTGGATCTCATTGCACAGGCCGGCGTGCTCGATCATCACGCCCTTCGGCGTGCCGGTCGAACCGGAGGTATAGAGCACATAGGCCAGGTGTTCGCTGGTCAGCCCCAACTGTGCAGGCTGCGGGTTGTGCGCGCCCAGCTCACGCCAGGGTTGCAGCGCGCTGTCCAAGGTCACCACCTGCATGGCCGGCGGCAGCGTGCCGAGCAG
The DNA here is from genome assembly GCF_046230915.1 of Pseudomonas sp. KCJK8993. Classification (NCBI taxonomy): domain Bacteria; kingdom Pseudomonadati; phylum Pseudomonadota; class Gammaproteobacteria; order Pseudomonadales; family Pseudomonadaceae; genus Pseudomonas; species Pseudomonas sp. KCJK8993. The sequence goes on along the minus strand of NZ_JBJJLO010000111.1, from coordinate 13,513 downwards.
CGGCAGCACCGCGTATTCGCTGAGCAACACCCGTGGCGCACTGTCACCGAGCATGAAGGCCAGGCGTTGCGGCGGGTAAGCCGGGTCGAGCGGTACGTACGCAGCACCGGATTTGAGGGTGGCGAGCAAGGCCACCACCATCTGCATCCCGCGCTCCAGCGCGATAGCGACACGGTCGTCAGGCTGCACGCCAAGGGCAATCAAATGATGGGCCAACTGGTTGGCCTGGGCATTCAGTTCGGCGTAACTCAGCGCCTGGCCGTCGAACTCCAGCGCAATCGCGCCGGGGCTACGCAGTACCTGGGCCTCGAACAGGCCATGGATCAATTGATCCTGAGCCTCGTCGGTATGCGTCTGGTTAAAGTCCAGCAGCACCTGCTGACGTTCGGCCAGCGGCAGGATCTCCAGGCTGCTCAGCGATGCGTCCGGCGTACGTTCCAGGGCATCCACCAGGCTGTCGAGCGCGCCGTGCATATAGCCGCAGACCCGTTGTGCGCCGACTTGCGGGCTGACCTGAACGGTCAGGGCGAAGGCCTGGCCAAAGTCGTCGACGTCCAGCGACAGTGGGTAGTTGCTGCGTTCTTCACCGCCCAGCGCGTGGATGCCGGTCCATGCCGCGATCTCTTCACTGGAGGCGGCACCGGCACTGTGACGGTAGTTGAGCAAGGCACTGAACAAAGGTGCCGGGGCGGCCACACCGCTGCAACGCTGGGCCAGGGCCAGGGACGCGTGCTCATGACCGAGCAGCGTGCTCAAGCGTGCATGGGTGGCCTTGACCCCGGCCTGCGCACCCTCGGCGCCCACGCTGACGCGCAACGGCAAGGTGTTGAGAAACAGCCCCAAGGCGCGTTCACCGCCCTGCAGCCCGCCCATCAGCACCGTGCCGAACACCACCTCATCCTGGCCGCAGACATGCGCCAGTACCTGTGCCCAAGCCACATGCATCAGGCTTGCGGCGCTGACGCCCAGTTGCCGTGCGGCGCTGCGCAGACGCTGGCCAAGGTCCTCGTCCACAAGCAGTTGCGCCGCTTCCAGCGTGCCGCCGGCTTGCACATCGTGCAGGCCGAACGGCAAGGTCGGCTCGTCGATGTCTGCCAGCATCGCGCTGAAAAACGCTTCATGCTCCTGTTCCGTCAGGCCCAGGCGCGCCTGGGCCACATAGTTGCGGTACGGCACGGGCGCGCTCAAGCGGTCTTGCTGGCCGGTGAGGAAAGCCTGCAACTCGTACTGCAAGAGATCCATGGCGAGGTGATCGAACAACATGTGGTGGAACATCAGCAGCGCACACCACTGCTGTTGCGCAACGTCATAGGCACCCACCAGGCGCATCAGCGGCGCGGCGCGCAGGTCCATGCGGAAATGCCGCGGGTTGAAACGCTCACGCAGTTGCGTACCGGCATCGCCCTCGCCGTCCAGGTGCAACTCTTCCAGGGCGAACGGCACGTGGCGCAACACCACCTGCACCGGCTCGCTCAAGCCTTCCCAGCGCATGGTGGTGCGCAGGATGTCGTTACGCTCGACCACGCCTTGCAGGGCTTGGGCAAAGGCATCGAGGCGCTCGCGGCTATCGAAACTGAACGACGCCTGCTCCAGGTACAAGTCGCCCTCATCCGCCAACAGGTGGTGATACAGGATGCCTTCCTGCAGCGGCGTCATGCCGTAGATGTCCTGTACGTTGGCCAGTTGGCCCGGCACGCTGGCAACGATGCTGTCGATCTCGTCCTGGCTGAGGCTGGCCAGCGGCAGCATCTCAGGCGTGATGCGCCGGCAATCAGCCTCGATGGCATTGGCCGGAATCACCAGCGCGCGATGGCTGCCGACGACGTTGGCCAATCCGGCCAGGGTCGGATGGGTGAACAAGGCACCGACGTCGACCCGCAGGTCTTCCTGGCGCATGCGCTCCACCAGCTTGACCGCCAGCAACGAATGGCCGCCGAGCTCGAAGAAGTTGTCATGCCGCCCCACTTGTTCCAGCTGCAGCACTTGCTCCCAGACCAGCGCCAGGCGGCGTTCGATACGCCCTTGCGGCGCCTGATAATCACGGCTCGCCACCGCCGACTGATCCGGGGCCGGCAAGGCTTTGCGGTCCAGCTTGCGGTTCGGCGTGAGCGGCAGCGCTTGCAGGGTGACGAAGGCTGACGGAATCATGTATTCCGCCAGCAACGGCGCCAGGTAGCTGCGCAAACCGGCGGCGCTCAGCTCGACCCCGGCATGCGGCACCACGTAGGCCACCAGGCGTTTCTCGCCGGGGCGGTCTTCGCGTGCAATCACTGCAACTTCCTTGACGCCGGCGCAGTTGCCCAGGCGCGATTCGATTTCCCCCAGCTCGATGCGGAAACCACGCACCTTGACCTGGAAGTCGTTACGGCCCAGGTACTCGATCGAGCCATCCGCCAGGTAACGTGCCAAGTCACCGGTCTTGTACATCCGCGCACCCGGTACCGGGCTGAACGGGTCGGCCATGAAGCGCTCGGCGCTGAGCTCTTCAAGGTTCAGATAACCGCGTGCCACGCCGTCGCCACCAATGAAAATCTCCCCCGCCACACCGAATGGCACCGGCTGCTGCCGGCTGTCGAGCAGGTAGATGCGGGTGTTGGCCATCGGCTTGCCGATGGTGGTGTTGCCATTGATGTCGCCGGTGTAACTCACGTAGGCCGTTGTGCAGGACACCGTCGCTTCGGTCGGGCCGTAGGTGTTGATCAGCCGTACATGGGCCGGGCGCGCCTCGTCCCAGAGCTTGAGTTTTTGCGCCGACAACGCATCCCCCGTCACGTTGATCAAGCGCACATCGCGCAGATGGGCCTGGGCCTGCTGCGGGTCGTGATGCCATTCAGCGGCCAGGGTGTGCCAGTGAGCGGCCGTCAGGTGCAGGAAGGTCGGCGTAATGGCCGGGTCCCGCGCGGCTTCGGTGCCGAACACATGGCGGCTGGGTGCCAGGGTCGCGCCCGCCAACAGGGCCGGGAAGATCTCCTCCACCGACAGGTCGAAGTTCAGCGTGTTCTGTTGCAACACGGTGTCCTGCGGCGTCAAGCCGAACAGGCGCGCGGCGTCGAGGCTGTAGTTGACCAGCCCGCGGTGTTCGATCATCACCCCCTTGGGATTGCCGGTGGAGCCGGAGGTGTAGATCACATACGCCAGGTGACGGGCATTGAGGCCTGGCACCACCGGGTTGTGGTCGGCACCCTCGACCGGTTCATCCAGCAACACACTCGGGATCGCCAGGGCCGGCAGGCGGTCCTGCAACGGACGCTGGGTCAGCACCGCCGACGGCGTACTGTCGGCGATCATGTAAGCCAGGCGCTCCGGCGGGTAATTGGGGTCCAGCGGCACATATGCGGCGCCGGCCTTGAGCACCCCGAGCAGGCCCACTAGCACCTCGTCGCCGCGCTCGGCGCAGATCGCCACGCGCTCGTCCGGGCCAATGCCCAGGCCGATCAGGTGATGCGCCAGGCGGTTGGCCCGGCGGTTGAGCTCGGCATAACTGATGCGCTGAGGTCCGAACGCCACCGCAATGGCCTGCGGCGTGGCCTCGACCTGGGCTTCAAACAACTGGTGGATAGTGGCCTCGTGCGGGTAGGCGACTTCGGTTTTGTTGAGTGCGTGCAGCAGGTAATCGCGCTCGTCCTCATCCACCAGCGCGATATGCGCCAACTGCGCCTGGTCATCGGCGACCATCGCGTGCAGCAGTCGCTTGAAATACCCCAGGTACCGTTGCAGGGTGGTTTCGTCAAACAGCGCCGTGGCGTACTCCAGGTTACCGGCGATGTGGCCTTGCACTTCCCCCAGGTCCAGGGACAGGTCGAATTTGGCGAAGCTGCTGGTCTCGCCGACCGCTTCGAACTGCAGGTCACCCATCACCAGGCTTGGGCCGTCGCTGTTCTGCCAGGTCAGCAGGGTCTGGAACACCGGGCTATGGGCCAGGCTGCGCGCCGGCTTGACCACTTCCACCACTTGCTCGAACGGCAAGTCCTGATGGGCTTGCGCTGCCAGCGTGCGCTCCCTGGCATGCGCCAGCAAAGCGGCGACGGTCAGGTCCTCGCCCGCACCAATACGCACGGCGAGGGTGTTGACGAACAGGCCGATCAGGCCTTCGACTTCGGCACGCATGCGGTTGGCGGCCGGCGAACCGATCACCACCTCATCCTGGCCGGACAGGCGGCAGAGCAACGCGCCCCACGCGGCCATCATGGTCATGTACAGCGTGGTGCCGTGGCGTTGGCTCAAGGCCTTGAGCCCGGCGGTAAGCTCGACGTCGAGCAACAGGGTCAAGGTCGCGCCGCTGTAGTCCTGGCGCGCCGGGCGTGGACGGTCGGTGGGCAGCATCAGCAAGGCCGGCGCATCCGCCAGCGCTTGCTGCCAGTACTGGCTCTGTTGCTGCAACACCTCGCCACTCAACCAGCGGCGCTGCCACACGGCAAAATCGCCGTATTGCAGGGCCAGCGGCGGCAGCGGGTCCGGCTGGCCGTGGCGGAAGGCTTCGTACAGCGCCATCAGTTCACGGGTCAGCACGCCCATCGACCAGCCATCGGAGACGATGTGGTGCATGGTCAACAACAGCACGTGATGGTCGTCGGCACGCTGCAACAGTTGGGCACGAATCAGCGGCCCCTGTTCCAGGTCGAACGGTTGCAGCGCGTCGGCGCTGATGTGCGCTTGCACAGCGGCCTCGCTGTCGACGTCCAGGCGCCGCAGCGCAAAGGCACGCTCGGCCGGGTCGATACGCACCAGCGCCTCGCTGTTGTGCTGCACGAAACGACTGCGCAGGGCTTCGTGGCGCGCCACGATGGCCGTGAGCGCGCGTTCCAGCGCGTCGGCATCCAGGTGACCGCGCAGCCTGAGGGCGATCGGCATGTTGTAGGCGGTGCTGGCACCTTCCATCTGCGCCAGGAACCACAGGCGCTGCTGGGCAAACGACAGCGGCAAATCCTGGTCGCGCGGCACCGGCAAAATCGCCGGCAAGGTGCTGCGCGATGCCTGTGCCAGCACCTGGGCCAATGCGGCCAGTTGCGGGTGGGCGAACAGATCGGCCAGGGCCAGCTCCACACCCAGACGCTGGCGCACCTGGGAAATCAGGCGCATCGCCAACAGCGAATGACCGCCCAAATCAAAGAAATGCCCTTGCCGGCCAATCTGCTCCAACCCCAGCAGGTCCTGCCAGATATGCGCCAGGGTGGCTTCAATCTCGCCCTCGGGCGCTTCATACACGCCGCTGACCACGGCGTTAAGACCCGGCGCCGGCAAGGCCTTGCGATCCAGCTTGCCGTTGGGGTTCAGGGGCAATGCGTCAAGTTGCACATAGGCCGACGGCACCATGTACTCCGGCAGTGCGCTTTGCAGGTAGGCGCGCAGCTCTTCGATCTGCGGCGCGAGGCCGGTGAAGTAGGCCACCAGCCGCTCATCACGTACCAGTACCGCCGCCTCGGTGACTTCCGGGTGGGCCGCGAGCAGCGCTTCGATTTCGCCCAGCTCGATGCGCAGGCCGCGGATCTTGACCTGGTCGTCGTTGCGGCCCAAATAGTCGAGCGTGCCGTCGGTGCGGTAACGCGCCAGGTCACCGGTTCGGTACATGCGCCCGCCCGGCGTGAACGGATCGTCGAGGAAGCGTTCGGCGGTCAGCGCTTCACGGTTGAGGTAACCACGGGCCACACCGGCGCCGCCGATGTAGAGCTCACCGACGCTGCCGGTCGGCACCAGTTGCCCGTAGGCGTCCAGCACGTAGAGCGTGAGGTTGCGCAATGGCCGGCCCAGCGGAATATCGGCGGCACCGTAGCGGCCCAGGTCGGCGTCGACCGCATGCCAGGCAACCACGTCGCTGCACTCGGTCGGGCCATAACTGTTGATGAACTGCGGGCGCGGCACCTGCAGTTTTTCCAATTGCGCCAGCTTGATCGGTTCGCCGCCCAGCACCACGCGGCGCAGCCGGCTCAGGGCCGACTGCTGGTCGGCGTCGATCAGCGCATAAAACGCGCTGGGAGCCAGGTTGATGTGGGTGATCGCCTGGTCGCTGATCTGGCGCACGATGCTCGAAGGATCAAACGGGCTGTCCGCCAGGTGCAAGGTGGCACCCACGGCCAGGCTGGCGAAGATGTTTTTCTGGGTCAGGTCGAAGCTGTGGGACGTCAGCAGCAACACCGCATCGCTGGCATTAAGACCCACGTCGTCAAGGTACCAGCCAAGCATGTTGACCACGCCCTGATGCTCGACCATGACGCCCTTGGGCTGGCCGGTGGAGCCTGAGGTGTAGATCACATAGGTCAAGTGCGTGGCCGTCAGTTCGGCCACCTGCGGGTTATGCAGGTTCGAGGTGTACGCGTCATCACGGTCGAGGTCGACCACCGGCAGGCCCGGCTCGCCGGCCAGGTGCGCGGTCGCACCGTGCACCAGCAGTGCCGCCGGGGCGCTGTCCTGCAACATGTAGTGAATGCGCTCCAGCGGATAGTTCGGGTCGATCGGCACATAGGCGCCGCCGGCCTTGAGAATCGCCAGCAGGCCGACAATCAGCTCGGCGCTGCGCTCCACGCAGATGGCCACGCGGGCATCGGGCTGTACGCCAAGCTCGCGCAAGTGGTGGGCCAGTCGGTTGGCACGCTCGTTGAGCTCGCGGTAGGTCAGTGAACCGTTGCCGGCCTGCACGGCACGGGCATCCGGCGTGCGCAGCGCCTGAGCCTCGAACAGACTGTGCACCGTGGCGCCCGGCAACGCAGTGCGCAGGCCGCCAAGACCGGCCAGCTGCTGTCGGCGCTCGTCATCATCGAGCAGCGGCACACGGGCAAGCTGCGCCTGATCGTCGGCGACCATGGCGCGCAACAGGCGCTCAAGGTAGCCGAGGTGACGGGTCAGGGTCGGCGCATCGAACAACGCCGTGGCGTAGCTCAGGGAGCCGATGATATGGCCCTGGGCCTCACACAGCTCCAGCGACAGGTCGAACTTCGCCGTGCTGTTGATCTGGCCGCTGCCTTCCAGCACCAGGTCACCGAGTACCGGTGCCACGCTTTCGTTGTTCTGCCATGTCAGCATGGCCTGGAAGATCGGGCTGTAGGCCATGCTGCGCACAGGTTTGACGATATCCACCACCTGTTCGAACGGCAGGTCCTGATGGGCCTGCGCGCCCAGCGTCTGGGCCTTGACCCGCGCCAGCAAGGTGTGCACGGTCGGCTCACCCGAGGTATCGATACGCACGGCCAGGGTGTTGACGAACAGGCCGATCAGGCCTTCGACCTCGACACGGTTGCGGTTGGCCACCGGTGAACCGATCACCACTTCATCCTGCCCGGCCAGACGGGCGAGCAACGCGCCCCAGGCCGCCAGCAGCGTCATGTACAGCGTGGTGCCATGGCGTTGGCTGAGGGTCTTGAGGCCCTGGGTCAACTCGGCATCCAGTTGCAGGTTCAGCACCGCACCGCGGAAGTCCTGCTGCGCGGGACGCGGGCGGTCGGTGGGCAAGGTCAACAGGGCCGGCGCACCGGCCAGCGCCTGCTGCCAATACAGGTTTTGCTGGTGCAACACCTCGCCACTCAACCAGCGGCGCTGCCACACGGCGAAGTCGGCGTATTGCAGGGCCAGCGGCGGCAGCGGGTCGGCCAGGCCCTGGCTGAAGGCGCCATACAGCGCCATCAGCTCGCGGGTCAGCACGCCCATCGACCAGCCGTCAGAAGCGATATGGTGCAGGGTCAGCAACAGTACGTGGTGTTCGTCAGCCATGCGCACCAGGCGCGCACGCAGCAACGGCCCGTTGACCAGGTCAAACGGGGCCAGCGCTTCGTGCTCGGTCAAAGCCTGCAACTGCTGCGCTGCATCGGCCAGCTCGCGCAGGTCATTGTGCTCAAGCACGAAGGCGCCTTCGACCGGGGTGATGACCAACCGCGGCGCATCGTTATCGACCACAAACACACTGCGCAGCACTTCATGCCGGCTGACGATCTGCGCCAGGGCACGCTCCAGCGCCAGCGCATCAAGGGCGCCACGCAGGCCCAGGCCAACCGGCATGTTGTAGGCGGCGCCGACATTGTCCATCTGCGCCAGGAACCACAGGCGCTGCTGGGCAAACGACAGTGGCAGCGCCTCGTCACGGGACACCGGCACAATCGGCGGCAGACTGCTGCGCCCCGCCTTGGCCACCGCCTGGGCGAGGGCCGAGAGTTGCGGGTGGGCAAACAGCGCTGCGAGCTCCAGTTCCACCCCCAGGTGCACGCGCACCTGGGAAATCAAACGCATGGCCAACAACGAATGCCCGCCCAGCTCGAAGAAGTGATCTTCACGCCCGACCTGCTCGACCTTGAGCAATTGGCTCCAGATCTGCGCCAGCGCCACTTCCACCTCGCCCCGTGGCGCTTCATAGCCACGGCTGAGCAAGGCCTCCTGATCCGGAATCGGCAGCGCTTTGCGGTCCACCTTGCCGTTATTGGTCAACGGCAGGCTGTCGAGGCGCACATAGGCACGTGGCACCATGTACTCCGGCAGTTGCTCTTGCAGCCAGGTGCGCAGGGCCTGGATGTCCAACGCCTGGTGTTCGGTGAAGTAGGCCACCAGGCGCTTGCTGCCCGGCTCGTCCTCACGGGCCAGCACCACCACCTCGTTGATCTGCGGGTGTTCGCCGAGGCGGTTTTCGATCTCCCCGAGTTCGATGCGGAAACCACGGATCTTCACTTGGTCGTCATTACGGCCCAGGCAATCCAGTTCGCCCTTGGCCAACCAGCGGCCAAGGTCGCCCGTGCGGTACATCAACGCGCCCGGCTCGTGGCTGAACGGGTCCAGAATGAACTTCTCGGCGGTCAGCTCAGGCCGGTTCAGGTAACCCTTGGCGACGCCTTTGCCGCCAATGTAGATCTCCCCGACAACGCCCAAGGGCACTGGCTGCTGGCGTTGATCGAGCAGGTAAATGCGCGTATTGGAAATCGGCCCGCCGATCGGCACGCTCTCGGCATCGTCGGCCAGCGCACGCACTTCAAAGGTGGTGGCGTAGGTGGTGGTTTCGGTCGGGCCGTAGCAATGCACCAGGCGCAGCTTGGGCGCATGCTCGAGCAGGCTGCGGAACGCCGCCGGGTCCGCGCGTTCGCCGCCACACAGCAGCATGCGCAAGCCCTTGAGGGCGTCGGGAATCAGCTGTACGTACTGGTTGAACAACGCCGTGGTGGTGAACAGGATCGTGACCGCCGATTCGCTCAACACGGCGCCAAAACGCAGCGGGTCAAGCAGCGTGTCGTGGTCGATCACCACCACTTGGCCGCCATTGAGCAAGGCGCCCCAGACGTCCATGGTGCTGGCGTCGAACGCCGGGTTGGAGGCAAAGGCAATACGGTCATGGGTATTGAAATCGGCATAACCGCCGTTGATCACCAGCCGCGTGATGCCCCGATGCGGCACCAGCACGCCCTTGGGCACGCCGGTGGAGCCGGAGGTGTACATGATGTAGGCGACCGACTCGGCAGACTGTTCAAGGGCCGGGTCGTGGGCCGGTGCGTCGCTCAGGTCGAGGCTGTCCAGGTCCAGGCGCCCGCCGCCTTCGGGGGCTTGATGGGCGCTGGTGGTGAGCAGCCATTGCGCGCCGCTGTCCTGGCGCATGAAGGCTTGACGGTCGGCGGGGGCGTTGACATCCAGCGGCACATACACCGCGGCGGCCTTGCTGATTGCCAGTTGGCTGGCCAGCAAGTCCACGGAACGCTCCAGCAGGATGGCGACGCTGTCACCCGCCTGCACGCCCAGGCCGATCAGGTGGTGGGCCAGGCGGTTGGCGCGCCGGTTCAATTGCGCATAGCTCAGCGACTGTTCAGCATGAACCACCGCTACAGCGTCCGGCCGGATGCGGACCTGAGCCTCGAACAACGCGTGTACGGTCGAGGTCTCTGGGAACGGGCGCTCGCTGTCGTTGAAGGCTTCCAGCAGTTCCTGGCGCTCAGCCTCGGGCAAGACCGACAGGTCCTGCAACGGCGTACCGGGCGCCTGTTCCAGGGCATCGACCAATTGCGCCAGTGCCGCTTGCATATAGATGCAGACACGCCGCGCACCCATCCCCACCAGCGCCTGGGCATTGAGTTGGAAGCCGCTGCCGAAGTCATCGACGTTCAGCACCAGCGGGTAGTTGGTGCGCTCTTCCATGCTCAGCGCCTGAATGCCGTCCCAGGCGGCAATGTCGGCGGTGGAGACTGGCGCGGCCGCACTGTGGCGGTAGTTGAGCAAGGTGTTGAACAACGCCTGCGCCGCCGGCATGCCGCTGCAATGCTGGGCCAGCGACAAGGACGCATGTTCGTGGGCCAGCAGTTGCGCCAGTTGCGTGTGAGTGGCGCGCACTGCCTCGCGGGCCCCGTGGGCGCCAATGCTGACACGCAATGGCAAGGTGTTGATGAACAAGCCCAGCGCACGCCCTGCCCCCTCAGCGCCTTGCAAGCGGCCCAGCAGCACCGTGCCGAACACCACGTCATCACGGCCACTGACCTGCGCCAGCACCTGGCCCCACGCCAGGTGCATCAGGCTCGCGGCGCTGACCCCAAGCACCCGCGCCTGCTCGCGCAGTCGCCCGCCCAGCACGCTGTCGAGCATCAGGTGCGATTCCTCCACCCCCCTGCCGTCGCCCTGCACATTCTGCAGGCCGAACGCCAGGGTCGGTTCATCGATATCACCCAGCATCGCGCCGAAGAACGCTTCGTGAGCCTGGCGATCGGCGCCCAGGCGCGACTGCGCCACATGCTCGCGATACGGAATCGACGGCGGCAACTGTGCGCTCTGGCCTTTGAGGCTGGCCTGGACTTCCTCGATCAGCACCTCCAGCGCGGTATGGTCGAGCACCATGTGGTGGAACAACAGGATGCCGACCCAGCGCTGGTTGGCACGGTCCTCGGTGTAGGCCAAGTGCATCAGCGGAGCACGGGTCATGTCCAGGCGATAGTGGCGCGGGTCGAACCGACTGTGCAGTTGCGCCAGCACGTCACCCTCGGCCGGGTCGATGGCCACTTGCTCCAGGCCCAGCGAAGCCTGGCGCCATACCACTTGCACAGGCTCCACGAGCCCTTCCCAGGCGATACTGCTGCGCAGGATGTCGTGACGGTCGATCACGCTTTGCAGAGCCTTGGCGAACAGGTTGAGCGGTTCGGGGCCGGTAAACGAAAACAGCATGTGCAGCAGGTAGGCATCGCCCTGATCCGCTGCCAGGTGGTGGTAGAACATACCGTCCTGCAGCGGTGCGAGGCTGTAGATGTCCTGCACATTGCGCACGCCTCCGGGCACGCTGGCGACGATGCGGTCGATGCTGCTTTGGTCCAGTTCGGCCAGGGGCAGCAAGTCCGGAGTGATCTGCTCACAGCCAGGCTCGATCAGGTTGGCCGGCACCAACAGTTGCTTGTGGCCGCCCACGGCGGCCGCCAGGGCCGCCAACGTCGGCTGGCCAAAAAGGACACGCACGTCGGCGCTCAGTTCGAGCTGGCGCATGCGTTCGATCAACTTCACCGCCAACAGCGAATGGCCGCCCAGTTCGAAGAAGTTGTCGTGCCGCCCCACCCGTTCCACGCCCAGCAACTCTTGCCACAGCGCGGCGAGGGTGTGCTCCACCTCCCCTTCCGGACGCTCGTATTCGCGCCGCGCCAGGGCCTCGCCATCCGGCGCCGGCAAGGCTTTGCGATCCAGCTTGCCGTTGGTGGTCAACGGCAAGCGCTCAAGCATCACGAATGCGCTGGGCACCATGTAATCGGCCAAGGACACCAGCAACTGCCGGCGCAGGTCGGCCGCCACAAGTTCGGCGCCATCGGCGGCGATGACGTAGGCCACCAGGCGCTTGTTGCCGGGCTGGTCCTCGCGCGCAATCACCACCGCGTCACGCACGCCGTCACAGGCCGCGAGATGCGCCTCGATTTCCCCCAGCTCGATACGGAAACCACGGATTTTCACCTGGTCGTCGTTGCGGCCCAGGTAGTCGATGCTGCCATCGGGCAACCAGCGGCCCAGGTCGCCGGTCTTGTACAGGCGAGCGCCGGGGCGGCCGCTGAACGGGTCGGCGATAAAGCGCTCGGCATTGAGTTCCGGGCGGTTCAAGTAACCACGCGCCACCCCGGCACCGCCCACGTACAGCTCACCCACGACGCCCACCGGCACCGGTTCACGCGCGCTGTCGAGCACGTAGAGTTGCAAGTCCGGAATACGCCCGCCAATCGGGCTGCTCCCCACCAACTGCGCATCCGCCGCTTCAAGGGCACGGTAAGTCACATGCACCGTGGTTTCGGTGATGCCGTACATGTTCACCAGTTGCGTACCGGCGTTGGCCGTACGCGCATACCAAGGCTTGAGCATCCCCGGTTCCAGGGCTTCGCCACCGAAAATCACCTGGCGCAGGGAATGCTTCAAGGCACTCTGGCCCTGGGCGGCGATCAATGAACGGAAGGCACTCGGGGTCTGGTTGAGGATGGTCACACCGGCGCTGCACAGCAGCGCATAGCATTCATCCGGCGAGCGGCTGGTGAGTTGCGGCACCACCAGCAACTGCCCACCGTGGATCAGCGCGCCCCAGATTTCCCAGACCGAGAAGTCGAAGGCGAACGAGTGGAACAGCGCCCACACGTCCTTGTCATTGAAGTTGAACCACCCTTCGGTGGCGGAGAACAGCCGCGCTACGTTGCGATGCTCGATCATCACGCCTTTGGGCAGGCCGGTGGAGCCCGAGGTGTAGATCACGTAAGCCAGGTTGGCCGAGGTCAGGCCAGGCACTTGCGGGTTCTGCATTGGCTGCAGTTGCAGGTCCGTCGCGTCCAGGTCGATCACCGGCACCGCGAGTTCGGCAACCCGCGCCTGTGTCGCCGTCTGCACCAGCACCGCCACCGGCGCACTGTCCTGCAGGGTGTAACTGATGCGTTCCTGGGGGTAGGCCGGATCGATCGGCACGTAACCGGCGCCCGCCTTGAGGATGCCGAGCAAGCCGATGATCATTTCCAGCCCGCGCTCCACGCAGATCGCCACCCGCTCATCCGGGCTTACGCCCAGGCTCAGCAGGCGGTGCGCGACCCTGTTCGCGCGCGTGTTCAGCTCGGCGTAGCTCAGGTGACTGTCTTCAAACACCACCGCGATGGCATCGGGTCGCTCGGCGGCCTGGCGCTCGATCTGGTGATGAATCAACGCGGCATCGGCATACAGGCTGTCCGTGGCGTTCCAGTGTTGCAACAGTTGCTCACGCTCAAGCGCCGGCAACATGCCCAGGCTTGGCAGCGCGGCCTGTGGCGTCTGTTCCAGTGCCTGCACGAGGTTTTCCAGCACACATTGCATATAGCCGCAGATGCGTGCGGCACCAATGGTGCCGTCGGCCATGACCGACAGGCTGAAGGCATCGCCCATGTCGTTGACCGACAGGGTCAGCGGGTAGTTGGTGCGCTCCTTGCTGTCGAGGATGCCGATACCTTCCCAGGCGGCCTGCGCGGCCTGGGACACATCCCCACCGCCAAGCTGACGGTAGTTGAGCAGCGAGCTGAACAGCGGCGTAGAGGGCGCCACCTTGCTGCAGCGCTGCGCCAGCACCAGCGACGCGTGCTCATGGCCG
>NZ_JBJJLO010000110.1:0-21926 GCF_046230915.1 Pseudomonas sp. KCJK8993 | reverse complement strand
TCGATGATCAGTCGAGAACTATCGCGTCTGTAAACGCGATAGTCGAGATACAAGTCGCTGCCACAGCCGGCACCTTCCCCGGCGCCCTCTTGCAAGGGCGCCTGGGACTACGCAACGCCCCTCTACACCTCGCTCAATTCCTCCAGGGTCCGGCCCCGGGTCTCCATCCCGAAGCGCCAGACCACCGCCGCCGCGACCACGAAGCACGCTGCCCCCAAAGCGAACACGCCCCCCTGCCCGGCGACCGGCAACACCAGCCCGGTCACCAAGGGCCCCAGCAGCGAACCGATACGGCCAACCGCCGAAGCGAACCCCGAGCCCGTGGCCCGGGCCGAGGTCGGATACAGCTCCGGGGTGTAGGTGTAGAGCACCGCCCACATGCCGAACAGGAAGAACTGCATCAACAACCCGGTGCCGATCAGCAGGCCGGCATTGCCGCCGAACACTGCGCTCTGCCCGTAGAAGAAGGCCATGATTCCGCCACCGAGCAAGGTGACGATGCACACCGGCTTGCGTCCCCAGCGCTCCACCAGCCAGGCGGCCATGAGGAACCCCGGGATCCCGCCCAGGGAAATCAGCACCGTGTAGTACACCGACTGGGTCACCGCGAAACCGGACTGCTGGAGCAAGGCGCTGAGCCAGGAGGTCAGGCCATAGAACCCCAGCAAGGCGAAGAACCACAGGCTCCAGATCATCACCGTGCGCTGGCGATACTGCGGCGACCAGATCTGGCGCAATGCGGAAAAAAACTGCCCTGGCGCACTGTCCATGCGCGGCAGGCGCACGGGCTCGGGCAACTGGCTGGTGCCTAGCGATGCCCGCACCTTGTCCTCGATGCCTTGCAACACCCGCTCGGCATCGGCGTGGCGCCCGGCCTGCTCCAGCCAGCGCGGCGACTCGGGAATGAAGAAGCGGATCGCCAACACGAATACCGCTGGGATCGCCAACACCAGGAAGATGTCGCGCCAGCCGATCAACGGCAGGAGGAAGTACGACAGCACCCCGGCGGCGACGAAACCCAAGGGCCAGAAACCATCCATCAAGGCGATGTAGCGTCCGCGTCGTTGCGCCGGGATCATCTCCGAGAGCATCGACTGGGCAATGGGGAATTCCATGCCCATGCCGATTCCCAGCAGCACCCGGAACAGGGTCAGGCTGTCCACGTCCTGGGCCGTGGAGCACAGGTAGCTGGCCACGCCCCAGAGCACGATGCTCCACTGGAATACCGGCTTGCGACCGAAACGGTCGGCGAGCATTCCCGACAACGAAGCGCCCAGCACCATGCCGAAGAAACTCGAACTGGCCAGCAGGCCGGCCTGGGCCGAGCTCAAGCCGAACTCGGCTTTGATCGAGCCCAGGAGGAAGGTCATCATCGCCAGGTCCATGGAGTCGAAGAAGAACGCCAAGGCGATGATGATGAAGATCAGCCGGTGATAGCCGCTGATGGGTAACCGCTCCAGGCGCTCCGCAGCGCTGTATTCCTGTATGCCCATGCCCCGTCCCCCACAGTCGAATGCTTGACCGTCGGAGTGTGCGGGATCGAGACCGGGGCTGATTGCCGAGGGCGACCTGTTCGCATCCACCAGCGACGCCCAGGGGCGGAGTGCCGGATGGCTGGGCGACGCCGTGGGAGGGTTATGTCCTGGGAGTGACGGGCTATACCGGGCGGCGGGCGCTGATCTGGGCGCAGCGTCTCTGCAACAGATCGCGCAACAGCTTCACCGGTTTGCTCAGGTGCGCCCGGTGGGTGCAGAACAGGTTCAGCGACGCCCGCTCGCAGGTCAGCTCCGGCAGCAGCACTTGCAGGCGCCCCTCCAGCACATCGGCGGCCACATCCAGCCAGGACTTGTAGACGATCCCGGCCCCGGCCAGGGCCCAGCGCCGGACCACATCGGCATCGTCGCTCAGGCGATCGCCACCGACGCTGAGGCTCACCTCGCGCTTGCCATCATGAAAGCTCCAGAGATCGTGGGCCCGGCTGTCGAGCATGTACAGCAGGCAGTTGTGCTGGGCCAGCTGCTCCAGCTGGCGCGGCTCGCCATGGCGCGCCAGGTAGCCGGGCGCGGCGCACAGTACCCGGCGGTTGTCCGGGGCTACCGGCAGGGCCACCAGGCTGGAGTCCTCCGGTTCACCGTAGCGCAGGGCGATGTC
Source organism: Pseudomonas sp. KCJK8993 (assembly GCF_046230915.1). Lineage (NCBI taxonomy): Bacteria > Pseudomonadati > Pseudomonadota > Gammaproteobacteria > Pseudomonadales > Pseudomonadaceae > Pseudomonas > Pseudomonas sp. KCJK8993. The sequence goes on along the minus strand of NZ_JBJJLO010000110.1, from coordinate 19,775 downwards.
CACCGGCTGGCGGAACAGGTCGGCGATCCTGTCCCCCAGCAACAGGCGCACGCTGAGCTTGGGATGCTCGCGCTGGAACTCGTCGAGCCAGGGCAGCAGCAGGTTGCGCCCGAAATCCGAGGGAGCGGAAAGCTGCAACACGCCGCTGACCTGGTCCTGCCCGCTGGCCAGCAGGCGCCGGCCTTCATCCAGGTTGCCCAAGGCAGCGCGGGCGTACTCGAGAAAACCCTCGCCCTCGGCAGTCAGGCGCAGGCTGCGGGTGGAACGAGCCAGCAAGCGTGCGCCCAGGTTGTGCTCGATGCGCTTGAGGGCGGCGCTGGCCACCGCCGGCGAAAGGTCCATGACCCGGGCCGCCGCCGACAGGCTGCCCAAGTCAGCGGCACGCACGAACAACTGCAAGTCATCGAATCGCAACACGGCCAGCCCCGGATTATCAAAAAAACATTGAAAGAGACTGCTCTTTTAGCCGGTTTTATCGTGCGCAGAAATAGCCAATCATCACTCCATCGTCCAATTCCACCGAGGAATACCCCGATGTCCGAACCTTTCACCGCCATTGCCACCCTGGTCGCCCGACCCGGCCAGCAGCACGTGCTGCAGCGCGAACTCAGTGCCCTGGTGGCGCCCAGCCGCGCCGAAGCCGGCTGCCAGTATTACCAACTGCACCAGGACGCCGGGCAGCCGGGCACCTTCTACGTCCTGGAGCGCTGGGACAACCAGGCGGCCCTGGACCTGCACAACGGCACCGCCCACTTCCAGGCCTTCCTGGAGCGCACCCGCGAGGCCCTCGAACACTTCGAACTCAAGCGCCTGCAACTGATCGCCTGACCCTCTTCAATCGCTTTTAAAGGACCCCATCATGAAAGCCATCGCCTACTACCAATCGCTGCCGATCGACGATCCACGCGCCCTGCAAGACATCGAACTGCCGGAGCCCACCCCCGGTCCCCGCGACCTGCTGGTGGAGGTCAAGGCCATCTCGGTCAACCCGGTGGACACCAAGGTGCGCCGCAACGTCCAGCCCGAAGGCGGGGCCGCCAAGGTCCTGGGGTGGGACGTGGCCGGGGTGGTCAAGGCCGTGGGCAGCGAGGTCAGCCTGTTCAAGGCTGGGGACAGGGTGTTCTACGCCGGCTCCATCGCCCGTCCCGGGGCCAACAGCGAACGGCACGTGGTCGATGAGCGCATCGTCGGGCACATGCCCAGCAGCCTGGGTTTTGCCGAAGCCGCCGCCCTGCCGCTGACGGCGGTCACCGCCTGGGAACTGTTGTTCGATCGCTTGCAGGTCAGCCAGGAGCCAGCTGACAAAGGCCAAAGCCTGTTGATCGTCGGCGCCGCTGGTGGCGTCGGTTCGATCCTCACCCAGCTGGCGCGGCAGTTGACCGGGCTCAAGGTGATCGGCACCGCCTCCCGCGAACGGACCCAGGCCTGGGTTCGCGAGCTGGGTGCCCATGCCGTGGTGGACCACAGCCAGCCACTGAGCGCCGAACTCAAGCGCATCGGCATCGAGCAGGTGACCCACGTGGCCAGCCTGACCCAGACCGACGCTCACCTGGACCAACTGGTCGAAGCCCTGGCGCCCCAGGGCAAGCTGGGGCTGATCGACGACCCGCAGAGCTTCGACGTGACCAAGCTCAAGCGCAAGAGCCTGTCGCTGCACTGGGAATTCATGTACACCCGCTCGCTGTTCGAGACCGTCGACATGCAAGAGCAACACGTGATTCTGACGCGGGTCGCCGAGCTGATCGACGCTGGCATCCTCAAGACCACGGTCGGCGAGCACTTCGGCCGGATCGACGCCGCCAACCTGCGCCGCGCCCATGCGCTGCTGGAGAGCGGCAAGGCCAAGGGCAAGATCGTCCTGGAAGGTTTCTGAGGCAACGCCAGGCAGCCAACACCACGCCAGCGGCGTGGTGTTGGCCACCTGTCCGAGAATTGATTCCGGTCATGGTTTTGACCTTGTTCAGGTCTACACTGGGGCTCCCTTGCAGTGCAGTCTTTTACCGTTAGGAGGTCAGCAATGAAGATCCTGATAAAAGAATTGGCAACCCCTCAAGGCTCCCAATGGCAAGTGCGCCTGGACCAGCACGCCGTGACATTCCGCAGCGAGGCCGAGGCCCGGGCCTTCACCCAGACCCTGCAGGGCCGGCTGCAAGCCCCGCATACGATTCCCCAGCCACAACGCGCCGCCGGCTGACTCAGCGATTGGCGGCCTGCAGTGCCCGGGCGTTCTGCAAGCGCCGGGTCATGGCCGCCATGCTCGCCGCCAGCACGCCACACAGGCAGATGACCATCGCCATCGGCGTGGCGCTGCCGTCGTGCAGCACGCCCACCAGGTAGGCCGCGCCCGCGGCCACACTGAACTGCAGGCACCCCAGCAGCGCCGAGGCGCTGCCAGCCCGTGCGCCCTGGCCATTCATGGCACAGGCCGCGGCGTTGGGGATGATGCACCCCAGGCTGGCGATGCATACGAACAGCGGTAGCAGCAGCGGCCACAGCGCCGCGGTATGCAAGGCACTGATGCCCAGTAGGGTCAGGCCCGCAGCCAGGTAGATCCACACGGTACGGACCAACAGGAAGGCCGGTCCGCGCTTGGCCAGCAACCGCGCGTTGATCTGGGCCACCAGGATGAATCCACCAGCATTGATCCCGAAGAACCAGCCGAAATGCTCCGCTGGCACCCCATAGAGCTTGATGAGAACGAAGGGCGAACCGGCGATATAGGAGAACATCCCGGCAATGGCGATCCCGCCGGTCAGGGCATGGCCCAGGTACACCCGGTCCTTGAGCAGCAGGCTGTACTGGTACAGCGCCCCGGACAACGGCAGGCGCGGCCGATCCGCCGGCATGCTTTCCGGCAAGCCCAGGGCCACCGCCAGCCCGGACAGGGCGCTGAACAGCGTGAGCATGATGAAGATCGACTGCCAGCCATGCAGATTGACCAGCAGGCCACCGAGCATCGGCGCCAGGATCGGCGCCAGGCCCATCACCAGCATCAGTTGCGAGAACACCTTGGCCGAACCCACGGCGTCGCATGTGTCGCTGACCACCGCCCGGGAAATCACCATCCCGGCGCAACCGCCCAGGGCCTGGACGAAGCGCGCAGCGATCAGCCATTCCAGGCTCGGCGCATAGGCGCAAGCCACCGACGCCAAGGTGAACAATCCCACCCCGGCCAGCAGCGGCGGACGACGGCCGAAGCGATCGGCCAGCGGCCCGTAGAGCAGTTGCCCGATGGACAGGCCCAGGAAGTAGGCAGCCAGGGTCAGCTGGACGTGCTTTTCATCGGTGGCGAAAGCCTGGGCCATCGCCGGGAAAGCCGGCAGGTAGAAGTCGATGGCCAAAGGGCCGAATGCGCTCAGGGCGCCGAGAATCAAGATAATGCGTAGGTTCATGGCATCCAAGCGAGCGTCGGGTCAGCGGCCCGATAGTTTATCCGTGCTTGGACGCCTTGAACATTCCGATAGGCCGCTAACGATCAGGCGACCTGCACCGCATAACCTTCTTCGCTGATCAGGCGGACCACTTCATCGTTGGACAGGCGGCTCTCGACCCCCACTTCCTTGGCCGCCAGGTCCACCCGCACGGTGGCTGCCGGATCCTGGCTCTGCAAGGCCTGGGTGATGGCTCGCACGCAGTGGCCGCAGGACATGCCTTGAACGTTGAATACTTGCATTGCGCTTCTCCTGTGTTGAAGTTGGGCAGAGTCTTGGCCTTGCCACCATGGCAAGGTCAAGTTCCAGCGCAACCTGCCGGGCTGGAAATCGACGCTGCGCTCGGCCAAGCTTCACTCCTTATGTCATCAAAGCGGGAGATTCAGCCATGCGCTGGTCAACTTTCAGCCTCGTCGGCCTGCTGGGCCTGTGCGCGGCGGTGCCAGCGGCCCTGGCCGCCGGCGAGGATTACGGCGTACTGATCATTTCCAGGGAGCGGCTGGAAGTCGCCACCTCCTGTGAAATCGGCCTATACATCCAGGACCAGCTGGCCGGCCGGCTGTTCCAGGAACAGAGCACGTCCTTCAACCTGCCCGCAGGCAAGGTGGCGCTGAGCCTGAAGCTGCTACCGGGCCAGGCGCCAGGCTGCAATGCCGGCATGCTGGCGCCCAACGCCCAGGAGGTCAGCCTCAGGGCTGGCGAAGTACTGAAATACCGCATCGCCACCAGCCCCTCCGGCCTGTATCTCAAGCCCGCCTCCCTGGGCTACTGACAGCTCGCCCGGCGTCCATCGGTGCCGGGCCTGTGCATGTTCTCCCTGGGACAAAATGAAGCACCCGCGCAATGCCCCTTGACCTTGCCTGCGTGGCAAGGTTGATCCTGTAGCCAACCGTCTACAGGGAGTGGTCTCCATGTCCGATTCAATCACCTTCAACCTGCCGATCGCCGGCATGACCTGCGCCAGCTGCGCCGGACGCGTGGAACGCGCCCTGGGCAAGGTCGCCGGCGCCGCTGCGGTGAGCGTCAACCTGGCCACGGAACAGGCCCGGGTCGAGGCACCGGGAGGCAGCCTGCCAGCCTTGCTGGCCGCCGTGGAAAACGCGGGCTATAGCGTGCCCGTGCAGAGCCTGGAACTGAGCATCGGCGGCATGACCTGCGCCACCTGCGCCGGCCGCGTCGAGCGCGCCTTGAGCAAGGTGGCGGGGGTGCGCAGCGCCAGCGTCAACCTGGCCACCGAGCGGGCCCACCTGGAGCTGCTGGGCCAGGTCGATCCGGCGCAATTGATCGAGGCCGTAACCAAAGCCGGTTATTCCGCCAGCCTGTGGCAGGCCGAGCAACGCCATGACGGCGATCCCGGGCAACACCTGCGCCGCGAGCGCTGGAGCCTGGCACTGGCCATCTTGCTGGCCCTGCCATTGGTGCTGCCAATGCTGGTGGAGCCCTTCGGCCTGCACTGGATGCTCCCGGCCTGGGCCCAGTTCGCCCTGGCCACGCCCGTGCAATTCATCTTCGGCGCACGCTTCTACGTGGCGGCCTGGAAAGCCGTGCGCGCCGGCAGCGGCAACATGGACCTGCTGGTGGCCCTGGGCACCAGCGCCGGCTACGGCCTGAGCCTCTATGAGTGGGCCACGGCCGCGCCGGGCAGCATGCCGCACCTGTACTTCGAAGCCTCGGCGGTGGTCATCGCCCTGGTGCTGCTGGGCAAGTACCTGGAAAGTCGCGCCAAGCGCCAGACCGCCAGCGCCATCCGCGCCCTGGAGGCCCTGCGGCCGGAGCGGGCGATCCAGGTGATCGACGGCCGCGAACAGGAAGTGGCCATCAGCGCCCTGCGCCTGGGCGACCTGGTGCTGGTCAAGCCCGGCGAGCGCTTCGCGGTGGACGGCGAAGTCGTCGAAGGCCAGAGCCACGCCGATGAGGCCCTGATCAGCGGCGAAAGCCTGCCGGTGCCCAAGCAGCCCGGCGACAAGGTCACCGGCGGCGCCATCAACGGCGAGGGCCGATTGCTGGTGCGCACCCAGGCCCTGGGCGCGGAAACCGTGCTGGCACGGATCATCCGCCTGGTGGAGGACGCCCAGGCCGGCAAGGCGCCGATCCAGAAACTGGTGGACAAGGTCAGCCAGGTATTCGTGCCCACCGTGCTGGTGCTGGCGCTGGTTACCCTGGTGGGCTGGTGGTTGGCCGGCGCCTCCCTGGAAACCGCCCTGATCAACGCCGTGGCCGTGCTGGTGATCGCCTGCCCCTGCGCCCTGGGCCTGGCCACCCCCACCGCGATCATGGCCGGTACCGGCGTCGCCGCGCGCCACGGCATCCTGATCAAGGACGCCGAAGCCCTGGAACGGGCCCATGAGGTCAGCTCGGTGGTGTTCGACAAGACCGGCACCCTCACCTCGGGCACCCCGCGCATCGCCCATATGCAAGCCGTGGATGGCAATGACGACAGCCTCCTGCAACTGGCCGGCGCCTTGCAGCGCGGCAGCGAACACCCATTGGCCAAAGCCGTGCTGGACCTGTGCCAGGAGCGCCAGCTGGCGGTCGCCGATGTCAGTGCCAGCCAGTCCCTGACCGGCCGTGGCATCGCCGGCACCCTCCAGGGCCGGCAACTGGCCCTGGGCAACCGTCGCCTGCTGGAAGAAAGCGGCCTGAACCCGGGCGACCTGGCCCAGGCCGCCAAGGACTGGGAGCACGAAGGCCGGACCCTGTCCTGGCTGATCGAGCAAAGCCCGCAATCCCGGGTACTGGGCCTGTTCGCCTTCGGCGACACGCTCAAGCCCGGCGCCCTGCAGGCGGTGCAGCAGCTCAGCGCGCGGCACATCAGCAGCCACCTGCTGACCGGTGACAACCGCGGCAGCGCCAAGGTGGTAGCCGATGCCCTGGGCATCACCGACGTCCATGCCGAAGTGCTGCCCGCGGACAAGGCCGCCACCGTGACCGAACTGAAGAAAAGCGGGGTGGTGGCCATGGTCGGCGACGGCATCAATGACGCCCCGGCCCTGGCCGCCGCGGATATCGGCATTGCCATGGGCGGCGGCACCGACGTGGCCATGCACGCGGCCGGTATCACTTTGATGCGCGGCGAGCCACGCTTGATCCCGGCCGCCCTGGAGATCAGCCGCAAGACCTACGGCAAGATCCGCCAGAACCTGTTCTGGGCCTTCGTCTACAACCTGATCGGCATTCCCCTGGCCGCCTTCGGCCTGCTCAACCCAGTGCTCGCCGGCGCGGCCATGGCCTTGTCCAGCGTCAGCGTGGTGAGCAATGCGCTACTGTTGAAAACCTGGAAACCCAAAGACCTGGAGAATGCCGGATGAACATCGGCCAAGCAGCGCGCAAGAGCGGCCTGAGCGCCAAGATGATCCGCTACTACGAGTCCATCGGCCTGCTCAAGCCGGCCCACCGCAGCGACAGCGGCTATCGCCTGTACGGCAACGAAGACCTGCACAGCCTGGCCTTCATCAAACGCTCCCGGGACCTGGGCTTCTCCCTGGAGGAAGTGGGCAAGCTGCTGACCCTGTGGCAGGACCGACAGCGAGCCAGCGCCGACGTGAAGGCCCTGGCGCGCCAGCACATCGACGAGTTGAACCAGAAGATCCGCGAACTGGCGGGCCTGCGCGACACCCTGCAAGACCTGGTGGAGCACTGCCACGGCGACCACCGCCCGGAGTGCCCGATCCTCAAGGAGCTGGCCTCCGGCAGTTGTTGTGGATCTTGAGTGCGACATGCTTGGTGTAGCCGCTGCCGCAGGCTGCGCACGGGCGCGCAGCGCTCGCAAGATCGAGTCCTGAAGGTCCTGCGGACTTTGGCTCAGCCTCGCAGGCTCGACAGCGGCTAAAGGGAGCCGAGGTGGTCTGCAGAAATGAAAAATCCGGCCTCGGCCGGATTTTTCATGGTCACTGCATCCAGGGCGGAGACGGTGGCTCACCGGATTTGCCCGCCGGTCTTTCGTCCTCGGCACGAGCGGCCCGGCGACGCTCCTCGTCGAAACGCGCCGCTTCGATCTCGCGCATCACGCTGCCCACGTCCGCCCGCTGCTGGGAGTCGGCGAACTCACCGGTCAGCACGCTGCCCGGATGCAGGGTGCCCGCCTCGTACAAGGCCCACATCTCCTTGGCATAGCGGGTGCGCTTGAGCTCCGGGGCGAAACGTCCGAAGTAGGCGGCCATGTTGCCGACGTCGCGCTCGAGCATGCTGAAGGCATGGTTGTTACCGGCCGCATCCACCGCCTGGGGCAAGTCGATGATCACCGGCCCTTGCGGTCCCAGCAGCACGTTGAACTCGGACAGGTCGCCGTGCACCAGGCCGGTGCACAACATCAGCACGATCTGGGAAATCAGGAAGGCGTGGTATTCACGCGCCTGCTCCGGCTCCAGCACCACATCGTTCAAGCGTGGCGCGGCATCGCCGTATTCGTCGGCCACCAGTTCCATGAGCAACACGCCTTCGAGGAAATCGAACGGCTTGGGCACCCGGACCCCGGCATTGGCCAGGCGGAACAGCGCGGCCACCTCGGCGTTCTGCCAAGCTTCCTCGGCCTCCTTGCGCCCGAACTTCGAGCCCTTGGCCATGGCCCGAGCCTGGCGGCTGTTGCGAACCTTGCGCCCCTCCTGGTACTCCGCAGCCTGGCGGAAACTGCGTTTGTTGGCCTCCTTGTAGACCTTGGCGCAACGTATCTCCTTACCGCAGCGCACCACATACACAGCTGCTTCCTTGCCACTCATGAGTGGACGCAGCACTTCGTCTACCAGACCGTCTTCGATCAGCGGTTCAATGCGTTTTGGAGTCTTCATCAGCTTTTATTCTGGTTCCCTTGTTACCAAACACGCGAAAGTCACTCGTTATACGGCAATCCTCCCACGACGGGAAAGAGCTGCCGGTCTCCCCTGCCCGACAATGCACGCAATATGCCGCTCCAGCCCTTGACCGCCGGTGGACAACGCCGGCCGGGCGCCCGGGAGCAGGATTTTTCTGCCTGCCGACTCAATTTTCCACAGCCTGGGCCGAAGCCCTTAGAGACAAGGGAGTTTGTCCGACAATCCAATAATGACGTCAGCATCCGGCCAAGGTTCGATCACGCCTGCCGCAACCGCTCCAGGGATGGCAACCGTACAGACTCCAAGCTGCCCAGGGTTCCGCGAGCGCCTACGCTTCGTGGACAGACAAGACAACAAGAAAAACCGGAGCGCAGATGAACATCAGACAAAAACTCACCTGGGCCTTTGCCGTCATCGCCTGCCTCCCCGTGGTGCTGGTCGCCACGCTGGTGGTGATGAACCTGCGCAGCGATGCCGAGGACGGCTTCGTCGACAGCAGCAATCGCGAGATCCGCCAAGTGGCCAACGCCATGCAGCTGTTCTTCGAGGGCATCAGCCAGAACATCGATTACCTGGCGGCCCAACCCTTGCTCACCCAGGCTGGCGACAACCTCAAGACCTGGATGAACGCCGAAGCCGCCAAGGCCCCCGAAGGCGAGCAGGACAAGCGCATCTTCGAACTGTTCGCCGCCATGGCCGCCAGCCATCCGGCTTATTCCTACGTGTCCTACGGCGTGAGCAATGGCGGCTACGTCTCCTGGCCCGCCGACCTGAAGCTGAGCAACTACGACCCCCGTGTACGCCCCTGGTACCAGACCGCCCAGGCCAATCCGGGCAAGACCCTGCGCACCGCGGCCTACTACTGGGCCAACGACGATGCGGTGCTGGTCAGCACCGTGCGCTCCCTGGGCAACCAGTTGGGCGCCCAAGGCGGCGTGGTCGCGGTCGACGTCTCGCTCAAGCAACTCACCGAGATCGTCAAGCAGATCAAGCTGGGCGAATCCGGCTACCTGATGCTCCTGGAAAACAACGGCACCATCCTGGTGGACCCCAAGCAACCGGAGCACAACTTCAAGACCCTGGGCAGCCTCGGCGGCGGCTACGAGCAACTGGCCAAGGCCGGCAAGGGCCTGGTGCACGTGGAGCTGGGTGGCAAGCGCTACATGGCCAACATCTGGCCTTCCGAACAACTGGGCTGGACCTTCATCGGCCTGATCCAGCAGGACGAAGTCATGGGCCAGGCGACCCAGCTGACCTGGATCATCGCCATCATCGCCGGGGTCCTGGCGGTGTTGTTCGCCGTGTTCGGCGCCAGTTTCGCCGGCCTCATCGTGCGTCCGATCCGGGGCGTGGCCAGCGGCCTGGAAGGCATCGCCCAGGGCGAGGGCGACCTGACCCGCAGCCTGGACATCCGCGGCCGCGATGAAACCGCGCAACTGGCCAATTGGTTCAACCAGTTCCTCGCGGCGATCCGCAAGCTGATCCAGAACATCGGCCAGGCCGCCCAGAAGATCCTCGCCACCTCCCACTCCTCGACCCAGGTCTCCAGCGACATGGCCGAGGCCGCCGGACGCCAGCGCGAAGCCGTGGACATGGTGTCCACCGCGTTCCATGAAATGGTCGCCACGGCCAACGAAGTGGCACGCTCCTGCAGCCAGGCCGCCGAATCCGCCGACAGCGGCCAGCGCCAGGCCCGCGAAGGCCAGCAGCAGATCGACGCAGCGGTGCACAGCGTCGATCGCCTGAGCCAGGAGATCGAACAATCGGCGCAATCGATGCAGCAACTCGAGCGCGACAGCAACGATATCCAGTCGATCCTCGGCACCATCCGCTCCATCGCCGAGCAGACCAACCTGCTGGCCCTCAACGCCGCCATCGAGGCCGCGCGCGCCGGCGAACAGGGCCGTGGTTTTGCCGTGGTGGCCGACGAGGTCAGGGCGCTGGCCAAGCGCACCGCCGACTCCACCGCCGAGATCGACGGCCTGCTGGGCAACCTGGCCAAGCGCACCAGCGCGGTGACCCAGCAGATGCATGCCAGCCTGGAAGTGTCCCAGCAATCGGTGGAGCGCATTGGCCTGGCGCGCAACAGCTTCGGCCAGATCCGCGAATCGGTGGATGTGATCCGCGACATGAACACCCAGATCGCCACCGCCGCCGAAGAACAGCATCAAGTGGCCGAAGACATCAACCGGCACATCAGCCAGATCCATGGTGACGCACAACTGGTGGCGGAACTGGCCAACTCGGCGCGCCTGGACTCCCAGAGCCTGGCGGACCTGTCCAACGAGCTGGACGGCCTGGTCCGGCGCTTCAAGACCTGACCCGTGGCGGCGAGGGGAATGCCCCTCGCCTGGCCGGCGCCGTCAGCGCTCGACGATGGCCGTCACGCCCTGCCCGCCCGCGGCACAGATCGAGATCAACCCACGCCCCTGGCCGGCCACGCTCAACAGCTTGGCCAGGTTGGCGACGATGCGCCCGCCGGTGGCGGCGAAAGGATGTCCCGCCGCCAGGGAGCTGCCCTTGATATTGAGCCGCGAACGATCGATCGCCCCCAAGGGCGCCTCCAGGCCCAGGCGCGACTTGCAGTACTGCGGGTCTTGCCAGGCCTTGAGGGTGCACAGCACCTGGGCGGCGAAGGCTTCGTGGATCTCGTAGTAGTCGAAGTCCTGCAGGCTCAAGCCGTTGCGTGCCAGAAGGCGTGGCACGGCGTACACCGGAGCCATCAGCAAGCCTTCGGCGCCATGGACGAAGTCCACCGCTGCCGCCTCGCCGTCACGCAGGTAGGCCAGGATCGGCAGGCCGCGCTCCCGGGCCCATGGCTCGCTGCCCAACAACACCAGGGAGGCGCCGTCGGTCAGGGGCGTCGAGTTGCCGGCAGTGAGGGTGCCCTGGCCGCTGCGGTCGAACGCCGGCTTGAGTCCGGCGAGCTGGTCCAGGGTCAGGTCCGGGCGCAGGTTGTTGTCCCGGGTCAGGCCGAGGAACGGCGTCAGCAGGTCATCGTGCCAGCCCTCGGCATAGGCCGCGGCCATGTGCAGGTGGCTGTCCAGGGCGAGCTGGTCCTGCGCGTCCCGGGGAATGCCCCAGGCCTTGGCCATCTGCTCGCAGTGCTCGCCCATGGACAAGCCCGTACGCGGCTCGCCGTTGCGCGGCAACTCCGGCTTGAGGTGGCGCGGGCGCACCTGGGACAAGACCTTGAGCTTGTCACCCAGGCCCTTGGCCCGGTTGGCCTGGAGCAGGATCTTGCGCAGCCCTTCGTTGACCCCGATCGGCGCATCGCTGGTGGTGTCGACACCGCCGGCGATGCCGCAGTCGATCTGCCCCAGGGCGATCTTGTTGGCCACCAGCAGCACCGCCTCCAGGCCCGTGCCGCAGGCCTGCTGGATGTCATAGGCCGGGGTGGTGGGCGACAGCCGCGAGCCCAGCACGCATTCGCGGGTCAGGTTGAAATCCCGGGAGTGCTTGAGCACCGCTCCGGCCGCCACCTCGCCGATGCGCAGCCCATGCAGGTTGTAGCGCTCGATCAGGCCCTCGAGGGCAGCGGTGAGCATGGCCTGGTTGCTGGCGGTGGCGTAGGGACCGTTGGAACGGGCGAAGGGGATACGGTTGCCGCCGATGATCGCGACGCGACGCAGTTGTGTCATGGAAAGCTCCCTGTTCGGTGAATGCGACTGCGGTGGGTATCTGCTCCACCAGCGTAGGTTCTCATCCGGCGCCTGCTCGACCCTGGAAGGAAAACCTCCGATCGAACGACCCGAAGCCATTCGTGGTCCACACTTTGAACCCCAACCCGCGGAGTGCGTTCCATGTCCGACCGTTATATCGACTTCGCCAACTCGGGCATCGGCCAGCGCCTGGTCGGGGCCCTTGGCCTGCCCTCGTCGGCGCGCCTGGAGCGCTGGCAGGCTGGCCGCCTGCGGCCCATCGAAGGTGCCTTGCTGATCGGCGGCGGCCCCCTGGCGCGACAGGTGGCGGACCTCGCGCCACGCCTGACCGATGCGATCTACAGCTATGGCAGCGACCCGGCCCTGGCCGGCCCCTGGATTCCCGGACACGGTCCCAGGCTCAAGGCCGTGGTGTTCGACGCCAGCGAACTACTGCAGATCGACCAGCTCAAGCAATTGCGCGAATTCTTCCAGCCGCTGCTGCGCAACCTGGCGCCCAGTGCCCACCTGGTGCTGCTCGGGCGCCCGCCGCAAAGCCTGGACGCGCCTTTCGCCGCCAGTGCCCAGCGAGCCCTGGAAGGCTTCAGCCGTTCCCTGGCCAAGGAGTTGCGCAACGGCGCCACCCTGCAGCTGTTGTATGTGGAGGCCGGCGCCGAAGACCAACTGGAGGGCGCATTGCGCTTCTTCCTTTCGCCCAAGAGCGCCTTCGTTTCCGGCCAGGTGCTGCACCTGCAGCCCTGCACCGCCCAGGTCCGGGACTGGAGCCGGCCGCTGGCCGGGCGCAAGGCCCTGGTCACCGGAGCGGCCCGGGGCATCGGCGCGGCCATCGCCGAGACCCTGGCCCGGGATGGCGCCCAGGTGCTGTTGCTCGACGTGCCCCAGGCCCGGGCCGACCTCGAGGCCCTGGCCGCACGCCTTGGCGGGCAGGCCATCAGCCTGGATATCTGCGCCGAAGACGCAGCGCCAAGGTTGCTCGAACAGTTGCCCCAGGGCCTGGACATCCTGGTGCATAACGCCGGCATCACCCGGGACAAGACCCTGGCCAACATGACTCCGGAATACTGGGATGCGGTGCTGGCGGTCAATCTCGGGGCACCGCAGGTACTGACCCAGGCGCTGCTGGACAGCCAGTGCCTGCACGAGCACGGCCGGGTGATCCTGCTGGCCTCCATCAGTGGTATCGCCGGCAACCGCGGCCAGACCAACTACGCCGCCAGCAAGGCCGGGCTGATCGGCCTGGCCCAGGCCTGGGCGCCACGGCTCAAGGCCCGGGACATCAGCATCAATGCCGTGGCCCCGGGGTTCATCGAGACCAGGATGACCGCCAGCGTACCCTTCGCCTTGCGCGAGGCCGGGCGACGCATGAGTTCCCTGGGCCAGGGCGGCCTGCCCCAGGATGTCGCCGAAGCCGTGGCCTGGCTCGCCCAGCCCGGGAGCGGCGCGGTCAGCGGGCAGGCCCTGCGGGTCTGCGGTCAAAGCGTGCTGGGAGCGTGAAGATGACAGGACACTGGCATGAGCTGAACATCCCCGCGCCGCTGCCGACGCTGTTTCTCAAGGCCGCCTTGCGGCGCAAGATCAGCGGCACGCACTTGCCCGACCAGGGCCTGCGTTGCTGGATCAGCCTCGACCCCGGACAACTGGCGGCCTACCGCAAGGTCTGCGGGTTTACCGACAACGGCCTGCTGCCCGCCACCTACCCCCATGTGCTGGCGTTCCCGCTGCAGATGCAACTGCTGACCGCCAGCGACTTCCCCTTTCCCTTGCTGGGGCTGGTGCACCTGGGCAACCGGATCCGCGTGCTACGGCCCATGGGCAATGTCAGCAGCGTGCGGGTCGGGGTCCGGGTGGATAACCTGCGCGCCCACGCCAAGGGCGCGACCTTCGACCTGGTGACCAGCATCGACGACCTGCTGGGGCCGCTCTGGGAAGCCCGCGGCGAGATGCTTTGTCGCGGGGTCAAGCTGGCCGCTTCCGGGCCAGCGGCCCCCTCTGCCGAGCGTGAGCCAGGCCCAAGCCTGGAGGCCGTGGCCAACTGGCGGGCGGAGAGCGCTATCGGCCGGCGCTATGCCAAGGTATCGGGCGACTACAACCCGATCCACCTGAGCGCCTGGAGCGCGCGACCGTTCGGTTTTCCCCGAGCCATCGCCCACGGCCTGTGGAGCAAGGCCCGAACCCTGGCGGCACTGGAGCAGCACCTGCCCACGGCGGGCGTGCAGATCACGGTGCGCTTCGCCAAGCCCCTGCTGCTACCCGGCGAAGTGCGGCTGCTGGCCAGCGCCGCCGGCCCCAGCGGCGAGTTGCAACTGCTGGGCAAGGGCGAACTGCAACATATGCAGGGAGACTGGCAACCACTGCCCTGAGCGCCGTCACCCTCGGCGAATCAGCACCACGCCCAGGATGATCAGCAGCAATCCGGCCATCTTGCCGAGGCTGATCGGCGCCTCGCGAAACCCCGCCCAACCGAAGTGATCCAGGGTCAGGGCCATGCTCAACTGGCCGGCCAATACCAATGTCATGAACAGCAAGGCGCCAACGCGCGGCCCGGCAAACGCCGCGACGGTGATGAAGAACGCCCCCATCAAGCCCCCGCACCAATGCCACCAGGTCAGCCCCTTGAGGGCGCTCAACGATGGCGTCTCCCGCTGTATCAGCACCAGGAGCAGCAACGCCACAGTGCCGACGAAGAAGGAAATCATCGCCGCGGCGAACACGCTACCGACCTGCTTGGCCAACTGGCCATTGACCCCGGCTTGCAAGGCAATCAGGGCACCGGCAACGAACGGCAGGCACAGTAGCCACCAGACTGGAGTCAACATCGAAAGCTCCCACAAAAATTAAGGCGCGCAGTATAAGCCAGTGCCTCGACTGGCAACACAGGCCGGCCAGCGCTCCAGCCAGGCTTTTCGCCCTATTAATTGTATGTATATAACTTTGGTCGAGAGCCATCAGCGGCGCTGCCCCGCAAGCTTATTAGTTGTTGTTTTAGATAATCTTTCTTGAATACACACAGACTCTTTCAATACTTTCAGGCTATTCATTTATAAACATCTGGCAGACGAAAAATAAGTCATTAATACCAACTTCATAATTGTTCGAAGTTCCCTTCGCGACTTTCATCTGGACAACGGACGACGACATCTCCAGCAGCAGAACTGGCGAGCCATCGAAAACAACAGACGTTGTCACAGGTGCAAGGAACAACTCTCATGAACATTCAATCCGGATGGAAGACGTTAACGGCCCTGACCATGATCCTGCCCCGCGGCCGGGCCGGCTGCAGCGGTGGCGGCGGTGGCCACAAGAGGGGCGGCGGCATTTCTTCATCGCCCGCCAGTACCGATAGCGGCACTGGTGGCACTGGCGGGGGTACCGGAGGTACCGGCGGGACAGGCGGTGGTACGGGTGGCGGAACCGGTGGTACCGGCGGGACAGGCGGTGGTACGGGTGGCGGAACCGGTGGTACCGGCGGAACAGGCGGTGGGACGGGTGGCGGAACCGGTGGCACTGGCGGCGGAACAGGCGGGACGGGAGGAACAGGCAGCACCGGCACACCCCTGACCACCAGCAGCCTGGTATCGGACCTGGGCACCACCATCAGCGGTGTCGGCACCGGAGTCAGCGGCGTGGGCGACTCTCTGAGCGGCACCCCCGTAGTCGGCGGCGTGGTGCAAAGCGCAGTCAATACCACCGGCAACGTGGTGGATACCGTGGGTGATGGCCTGACCGATGGCCTGGGCAAGCTGGGTACCGATCCCAAGGCCCTGAGCAAGACCACCGCCACCGTCGGCAACGTGGTCAGCGACGTCGGTACCGGGGTCACCGATCTGAGTGGCAAGCTGGCCACCAGCACCCAGAGCGTGCCGGTAGTCGGCGGCGTGGTGACTCGGGTCGCCCCGACGCTTGGCAGTGTCGGCGCCCGAGTGACCATGCTCGGCAATACCCTGAGCACCACCACCAGCAGCGGCCCACTGGGCACCCTGACCGATAACCTGGGTAACCAGGCCCTGGTGCCGGTGGTCAGCATGGCCGAAGGCCTGACCGGCAAACTGGGTAGCACCACAGGCCTCGGGACTCCGGTCAACGGCTTGCTCAGCGGCGTGGCCCAGGCAGTGGACGGCACCGGCGACAAGGTCAGCGGCGCCGGCAATGGCAGTCCGGTGACCAACCTGCTGGGTACCGCCCTGAACAACACTGGCGCCAGCGTGGGCACCGCCGGCGGCTACCTGGCCAGCTCCGGCTCCGGAAGCGGTACGGGTAGTGGTGGCACTGGGCTCAACAACGGCCTGCTGGAGACCGTGGGCGGCGCCGTGGCCAACCTGAGCAACGGCCTGAACGCCGGCAACACCAACGGTACCGTCAGCGCTGGCGGTGTCACCGGTGCCTCCGCCGGTGGCCTGGTGGCCTCGGTCGGTGGCGCCCTGGGTGGTAGCGGTACTCCCAACCTGGTGGTCACCGCACCACTGGCCAGCGTCGGAGCCAGTGTCGGCTCGGCACTCAATCCAGTCACCAACGCGACCAGCGGCCTGACCCAGCAAGTGGGTGCAGCCACCGGCACCGGAGCACCGGTCGCCGGCCTGCTGAACCAGGTGGGCGGTGCAGTGAGCAACGTCGGTACCAGCCTCGCCGGCAGCACCGGCACCGGCCAGACCGGTACGGCACTGGGTGGCACCCTGAACGCGGTGGGCGGCACCGTGGCCGCGGCAGGCGGCCTGGTCAACGGCGGTACCGCTCCCAGCGGTGGCCTGCTGGGTAACTTGAATATCGGGGCTTCCGCCAGTGGCGGCGCCTCGACCGGAACCACCAGCGGTGGCCTGGGCGGCGTGGTGGGAGGCCTCACAGGCGCCTTGGGCGGCACTCGATAATTTGCACCTGGCCGATTCGACGGCCCCACCTACAGCGCCTACGCTTGGTTGAAGGCGGGAGATTCAAATGGGTCTCTCGCCTTTTTGTTCATCCTGGGCACGACATTACTGCGCCGCCCCGAGCCTGTAGCCGACGGCCACCAGGCATGAGCACCTTGGCATCGCCGCAATTCGACCATGGAGTGTCCTATGCGTATGTTGGCCAGCTTGTTGTTACTCGGGTGCTGCTCCAGCGCCTATGCCGACTCCCTGCCGCGCTTTCTCAACAACAACGACAGTATCAACAACCTGCCGACCCCCAACCTGCCAGTGGACGCTTACCGTCCGACCAGCCCGAAACTGCAGCTTCCCGACGAGCCTACGGCGCCCAAGGGCCAGCAACCGTTGCAGATGGGCACCAAGCTCACCGTGCGCCAGCTGCAGATCGAAGGCGGCACTGTCTATCCCCTGGAAGAGCTGGCGGCCATCTACCGGCCGCTGATCGGCCATGAGGTCAGCTTCAGCCAACTGATAGAGGCTACGCGCAGCATCACCCAGCGCTATCAGGACGACGGCTACCTGCTGTCCTACGCGTTCATTCCACAGCAACGTTTCGACCAGGGCACCTTGCGGATCGTACTGGTGGAGGGATACATCCGCGACTACCAGTTGCAGGGCGATATCGGCCCGGTGTCGGCCTATCTGGACAAGCTGGTGGCCAAGCTCAAGGCCGAGCGGCCGCTGACCCGCAAGACCTTCGAACGCTACACCACGCTGATGAGCCGGGTGCCCGGGGTAACGTTGCAAGCCGTGGTGCCACCACCGGGCACCACCGATGGCGCGACCGGACTGGTGGCCGTGGCCAGCCGCAAACCCATCACCACCACCCTCAACAGCAACCAGGACAACCGCAATGGCATGCAAGCCCTGGTGGGCATCACCAGCAACTCGCAGACCGCCTGGGGCGAGCAGTTGACCCTCAGCGGGCTATTCCCGCCAGGCAAGGACAAGGAGCACTACTACCGCCTGGACTACAACCAGCTCCTGGGCTCGGAGGGCACCCAGCTGAGCCTGTACGGTGCGCGCTACCGTGCAGATCCGCATAGCGACATCCTGCTCAGCAACGGCCTGGTGCTGGAACCCCATCGCGAGAACGACCGGTTCTCCATTGGGGTCAGCCACCCTTTCATCGCCTCGCCCAACGAGATGCTTACCCTCGGTACACGCCTGTACGCGGTGAACGACAAGACCCGCTATCGGGTGAATGGCCTGCCTTTGTCAGTGGAAGAAAAGACCGACATTCGCGCCCTGGCCTTGGAAGGCGACTGGAGCAAGTCGGACCAACGCCAGCTACGGATCCTCAGCGCCGGCCTGTACCGCGGCCTCGACAGCATGGGCGCCAAGACCAACAACACCCTCTACGACCTGGACTTCTTCCGTGTGCGCCTGGCCGGCGTGCAGAGCAATCGCTTCCTCGACAACTGGCAGGGCGTGCTGTCCGGCGCCCTGTACTGGAGCCGGGACAACTTGCCGGACAGCGAACGGGCCAGCTTCGGCGGCCAGAACTTCGCCCGGGGCTACCCCGATGACCAGACCACCGGCGACAAGGGCTGGGGCGTGGCCTATGAGGTCAACTACAGCTTCAACCGCGAAGGAACCTGGGTCCGGGTGCTGCAGCCCTACGTGGTGCTGGATCGCTCCAAGACCTGGTTCAACGAACTGCCAGTCAGGGGCAGCAGCCTGTCGTCGGCCGCCGTCGGCCTGCGCTTTGGCGACACCAAGCACTACAACATCGCCGTGGAAGCCGCCAAGCCCATGTCCGACGAAGCCCTGGACACCTACAACCGCCGGCCGCGCTACAGCCTGAGCTTCAGCTACCAGCTCTGAACGAACAGTTGCGTGACTTTTGGCCCGCTTCGGCGGGCCTTTTTTTGCCGCCCTGCCAGGTCGCGAGGACACCAAGGCCCCGGCAATCCGGGACCCATGGCGAGAAAGGGGATCAGGGCCCGACGACCTGTAGCCGGGGCTCGGGAAACAGGTTGTTGAGGGTTTCCAGCAGGCGCACGTGATAGATCGGCTTGCGGAACAGGTCCAGGACCTGCAGGCGCAACAGGTCGCTGACATCGTCCATGTCGGCATGACCCGACATGACGATGACCGGCAGGTGCTGGCGCGAAGTGTGCTCGCGCAGGCGCTTGATCAACGACAAGCCGCTCTCCTCCGGCATGCGCAGGTCGGTGATGACCAGCGCGATGTCCGGATGGCGGGTGAGATGGTCCAGGGCCAGCTTCACCGAGAGGGCGGTGAAACAGGTGAAACCCTCGCCTTCCAGCAGTTCGGCGAGTTCCATCAGTGCATCTTCTTCGTCATCCACAAGAAGCAGTTGCTGGCGTGGGGTGGAGGGAGTGTTCATGAATCCTGCCTTGAGCTGACTGTCCGACGGCCTTCGCTGCTGTTGCAGTCACAGGCCTCAAGGTGTGGGGCGTGTAACCGCCGTTCCTCCCAGGGCAGTGAGAATGTTGTTGAAGATCGCCAGAACCCGGTCGCCCATTGGGGTGACGAATACGACCACGACCACGGCGACCATCGCCACCACGATGGCGTATTCGATGGCCGAGGCGCCCTCGGTCCGAGCCAGCAGCAGTCGCGCGCGAAGCAGCAGATATTCAAGCGACATCAGGTACCTCCTCGCTGCATAACGCAGCCATGCAGTCTCGCTGGCTCACGGCGTGGGACGGGTGACGGCAGTGCCTCCAAGGGTAGTCAGTACGTTGTTGAAGATGGCGAGTACCTTGTTACCCAGCGGCGTCACGAATGCCACCACGACCACGGCGACCATCGCCACCACGATGGCGTACTCGATGGCCGAGGCACCTTCGGTACGGTCAAGAAACAGGCGCGCCCTGAGCAACAAATATTGAAGGATCATCCTAGCTCTCCTTTGCGCCAGACGGCGCCGGGGTAACCGCACCGAACCCATTTCCCCGGTGCCAATTGAGCATTGTCAACAAAACAGGGCCCAGCAACTGTAAG
>NZ_JBJJLO010000109.1:0-21987 GCF_046230915.1 Pseudomonas sp. KCJK8993 | reverse complement strand
TGCCTCCCCCATCCCTTGGGTTTTGCTCGTGAATCCGTCATGGACCGTAGTATCATCACGCCACTAACGAGCCCGCCGCGGTTCAAACGGAGTCGTACCGCCCAATGAGTTGCTGGATCCTGCTCGGCCTGCCGGCCACCTCTGACACCCGTACGATCAAGCGCCATTACGCCAAGCTGCTGAAACAGACCCGCCCGGACGAAGACCCGGAGGCTTTCCAGCGCCTGCGCGATGCCTACGAGCAAGCCATGGAGCAGGCGCAGTGGCTGGATGAAGAACAGGAGCCCGATATCGGCGCAGCCGATGAGCTGCCCGACAACCTGGCGACAGCAGAACCCGCCGTGCCACTGACTCCGGCGCAACGGGTCGCGCCCCTGCTGGAAGGCATTCGTATCGAGCAACTGGACCAACGCCACGAACAGGCGATCGCCAGCGGTTGCGCACTGGCGTTCGAGCTGGGCCTGCTACGCCACTGCGTGGAGCGTCCGGAACAGTCTTCGCAGTTGCTGGCCTGGGGCTTCGCCACCTTCCGCTGGCTGAGCGCCTGGCAACACCTGGACCTGCCGGAGTACCTCACCGACGCCCTGCTGCGCCAATGCCGCCAAGCCCTGGAGCAATCCCTGCGCAGCGCCCTGAACCGACAGGACGACGAAGCCTTCCTCCACAGCTATGCCAACCGCACCACCCACGGTTGGCTGGATGAGCTGGACCAACGCCACTGGTTCAACCAGTGCCTGGCACAAATGCTCGCGGACAGCCCTTATTGGTCCAGCACGCTGTTCCAGATCGTGTGCCTCGGCCAAGGCTGGCAGCGCGGGAAAGACAACCTCTGCCCCGAACACGAATGGAACCGCCTGCTGGCGCGCGAGGAAGGCCTGGCGTTCATCGCCGACCAACGAGCCCTGGCCAGCCAACCACCGGACTCGCCGGAGCAACGAGCGGCCTACCTGTTATTGGCGCCCATCAGCCTGCACCGCCGCCGAGCCTTCGCCCGGCGCCTTGCCGAAGACGACTGGGCCGCATGCCGCAAGCTCAGCTCGCACTTGCATGCCTATTACCCGCAGGTGGCGGCCGAGATGCCGGGTGGCACCCCGTTTTTCTGGCGCGACTGGGAATTCGCGTTCAATTCCTGGCCAATGTACCTGGCGCTGTTCAGCGCCTGCCTGGCTGGAGCCGTGGCCCGCTACGCCCCGCAAGGCAACAGCCTGGGAGAGATCATCGGGGTCACGCTGTTCTGGAGTGCCTGTTTCGCTGCCTCCACGGCACTCCTGCATTGGCTCTGGCAACCCCTGGCCCATCGCCTGTGGGCCCGTGACCATCGCCTTGGCAGCCACCTGCCAGGCTGGCTGAATCCCGGCCAACGCTTGCTGCCCCTGCGGGACCTGCTGCCGGTGGCCATGCTCGGCCCGGTCCTGGGCTACGTTTGCGGCCCGATCAGTACGGTGGTTTACCTGACGGTGCTGCCGAGCGTCGCCCTGGCGCGCAATATCGAGTTCAAGCACGGTATTTCCTGGCGCCAGCTCGCCCCCTGGCAACGACGCCTGCTGGGCGGGCTGGGCTGCGTGCTGCTGGCCACCGCCCTGGTGGCGATCAAGCTGGTGGGCGACTACGGCACGGTCACCGCCAACCAGGGCCTGCAACAATGGAGCGAACGCCTGTGCGCACGGATGCCGGCCAACGCCCCGGACTGCGCCGCGCCAACCACCCGCGCCCAGTGGTACGGCCGGGAGGGCACGCCATGAATCCCAATTGGCTATTTCCGATCGGCCTGGGCCTGGGATTGACCCTGTTCGGGCTGGCCGGCTCCGGCAAGCAACTGGGACAAATCGGCCTCTGGCTCGATCACCGGGACAGCCCCTATACCGCCCAGGCCAACGCCCTGAGTCCAATTATCGATTGCATGAACCAGGTGGATGTACCCTGGCGCGTAGCGCACCAGGCCTACCTGGCCGAGGGCAAGCCACGCTCGGCAGCCCCAGGAGCCTATGACCTGCGCAGCCAGGGCGGCCAGGACATCGACCTGGCCTATCGCAGTTCCTGCAGTGGCGACATCGGCGCCAAGCTGCGCAGCCTCGACCCCGACAACCCCCTGTTGGCCGCCACCGAACGCTACCAGCAAGTGCTCGCGCGTTTCGTCGCCCTGACCAAGGACGCATACATGCACCGCCTGGGCCTGGGTCGAACGCTGGATGAGGCACAGCTCGATGAACTGGTACGGCAACTGGAGATCCAGGCCCCGGACTATCTGCAAGCCTCGAATGCTGTCCGCCAGCTGCTTCAGCCACAGGATGTCGAGCATCGCCCCCAGCAGTTGCAACGCCTGGAGCAGCGCCTGGGCCGTAACGTCCACTGGGCTTTGCTCAACTACATGATCCAGGCCAGAAGCACCATGGACCTGCTCGACGACGGTCTCCGCCAGCGCACCCTGACCCCGGCGCAGTTGAGCCAGGCCACCCAGCAACTGCGCCAGGCCTGGGAGGCCCGGCAACAGTTCATCGGCAGCATCCAGGACCCGCAAACCCGCGAAGCCCTGTACCTCTGGCAACTGATCGCCGCCCCCAGCCAGCATTACCTGCAAGCCCTGGATACCCTGCACCGGGACTGGCTGCAGCATGCCGAGCCGCAACGCCTGGGCGAGGACTTCCACGCCGTGACCCAGGGCTACGACCAGATGCTCTATCACTACAACCAACTGGCGCGTAGCCGTTATTGAAAGCGCTGCCCAGGCCAGGCCGGGGCAGCCCAGCGCAGCTCATTTGTTCTTCAGTTGTACATAGGACTGATGCAGGTCCGAAGCCCAGCTGTCGATGACGTTCTGCACATCGCTGGCCTGCATCACCTGGGTATCGTTCGCCAACGGCTTGCCAGTGCCCTTGCGCACCACTTCGGCGATCACCCGGCCATCACCGCCGTCGAGGAAGGCTGCCTCGGTGCCCAGGGTGGTCTCCTGGTCGCGGATGCCACTGGCGGTGCTCACCGCAGCCGCCACCAGGGCCACCGGGATGATTTCATAGGGCTTGAGCCCTTCGGTCTTGCTGCTCACCGCAGTGATCGCCGCCCGTACCACCACCACACCCGGTCCGGGGCCGGTTGCCAAAGGCATGGATTTGCCCAGCTCGCGCTTGAGCGCTTCATCGTAGTAGCGAGTAATGCCCGCCAGGGTGGATTGGGGAATCTTCACCGTCGGTTGCGGCTGAGGATGGAACTGGGTGGGCTCGATGTACACACTGCGATACTGGTCCAGCTTGAGCTTGGGGTCGATCCAGCGCATGACCTGCACCCCGGAAGGCGACTTGGCCGGCTTGAGCAGGCTGTAGTCGCTTAGAAACCCGGAGTAGTCCTCGGGCCGGGTCTCGTTGCTGGAACACCCCACCATGGCGAGAGTGGCGAGGCACAGCGTGCTGAGGGTCAGTGCAAGCTTCATGGAGAACTCCTGTAGGTGAAGCAGCCAGGGACTGGCTAGGGGAACTACAGGTATAGCCAAAAGCCTGCACTTGCGCCGCCACCCTCGAACCGCCGGCCGACGACGCCACGAACACCTCCTAGCGCCGGCGAAACAGCGGGCGCGGCTCGATCACCGAACGCCCGTAGAGCACGCTCATGCCCGCCAGGCCCTTGAGCGCATCCAGGGCGCATTTGTCCGCGCGCACGGCGAAGCTGTCGAAACCGCATTGGCGCATGTGGCTCAACTGGTCGCGCAGCACATCGCCCACGGCCCGCAGTTCGCCCATCCAACCCAGGCGGGTACGCAGCAGGTAGGCCTGGCTGTAGCCCCGTCCATCGCGAAAGCTGGGAAAGTCCACCGCCACCACGGGGATCAACTTGAGCCAGGGCTTGAGGCTCTCCACCTCGTCGTCCGGGCCGAGCCAGACACCGTCCCGGGCCGGATGATGCTCGATGCGGCGCATCAGCCAACGAGCCAGCGGCAGGATCAGCGGCCCTTCGGGCAAGGGATCGTCGACACTGCGCACCAGGCTCCAGGGATCGTCCTCCACCAGGCGCGCCTCGCCATCCTGCAAGCTCAACAGGTTGTTCATGCCCAGAGCTCCTGTGCCTTGGGATAGACCCTTTCCTTGAACGGCTCCAGGCCGATGCGCTGCAAGGTAGCGAGGAACGGCTCGTCGCTCTGGCGATAGCGCACGAAGGTGCCGATGATGCGCTCGATCACCAGGGGTATTTCCCCAGCGCTGAACGACGGGCCGATCACCTTGCCCAGGGCGCTGTCCTTGCCCTGGGCGCCGCCGAGGGTGACCTGGAACCACTCCTGGCCGTTCTTGTCGACACCGAGGATGCCGATATTGCCGATGTGGTGATGACCGCAGGCATTCATGCAGCCGGAGATGTTCAGGCTGATGTCCCCCAGATCATGCACATAGTCCAGGTCATCGAAACGCTGCTGGATGGCCTGGGCGATGGGAATCGAGCGAGCGTTGGCCAGGGCACAGAAGTCGCCGCCCGGACAGGCGATGATGTCGGTCAGCAGGCCGGCGTTGGGGGTACCCAGGCCCTTGTCGCAGGCCAGTTGCCAGAGCTCGTACAGCTGCGACTTGGGTATATCCGGCAGGACGATGTTCTGCTCATGGGCGATGCGGATCTCGCCGAAGCCGAAGCGCTCGGACCATTCGGCCACCGCCTCCATCTGCAATCCGGTGACATCCCCCGGTGGCGCGGCCAACCCCGGCTTGGTCGACAGCACCACGCTGGCATAGCCCGGGACCTTGTGCGGCTGCACGTTGTGGGCCACCCAGCGGGCGAACCCTGCGTCCTCCGCCAGGCGACTGCCGTATTCCAGGTCGGTGTCCCCCAGGTGTTCGTAGATCGGCGGCACGAAGGCGCTGGCGACCCGCAGGTATTCGTCCTCGGTCAGCTGCGCCGGACCGTCCCTGAGGTGCTGCCACTCCGCCTCCACTTCACGGGCGAACGCCTCGATACCCAGGGCCTTGACCAGGATCTTGATCCGCGCCTTGTACTTGTTGTCCCGCCGGCCATGACGGTTGTAGACCCGCAGGATCGCCTCGACGTAGGACAACAGGTGCTGCCAGGGCAAGCCCTCGCGGATCTGCTGGCCGAGGATCGGGGTGCGGCCCAGGCCGCCGCCGACCATCACCCGCAGCAGCATCTGGTCGTCGGCGGCGCGATACAGGTACAGGCCGATGTCATGCATCATGATCGCCGCGCGATCCTGCTCCGCCGAACAGATGGCGATCTTGAACTTGCGCGGCAGGAACAGGAACTCCGGGTTGATGGTCGACCATTGGCGCAGGATTTCCGCCAGCGGGCGCGGGTCCAGCAACTCGTCGGCGGCCACCCCGGCGAAGGCCTCGGTGGTGATGTTGCGCACGCAGTTGCCCGAAGTCTGGATGGCGTGCATTTCCACCGCGGCCAGGCGCTCGAGAATGTCCGGCACCCGGGCCAGTTCTATCCAGTTGAACTGCAGGTTCTGGCGGGTGGTGAAGTGCCCGTAGCCACGGTCGTAGTCCCGGGCGATGCCGGCCAGGGTGCGCATCTGCCGCGCGCTGAGGGTGCCATAGGGGATCGCCACCCGCAGCATGTAGGCGTGCCGTTGCAGATACAGGCCGTTCTGCAGGCGCAGGGGCAGGAACTCCTCCTCGCTCAGCTGGCCCTCCATGAAGCGCTCCACCTGGTCGCGAAACTGCGCCACCCGCTCAAAGACCAGGGCCCGGTCATAGTCGTCGTACTGATACATGTGCCTACCTCGTCCTCATCGGTGCTGGTCGTGCTCTAAACGGCGCGTGGGGGTGAGGCGGCGACTATGCGCTTGCGGCGCAGATCGTTACAGATCCAGGTAAAAACTAAAAAACCATATCAGCAGCTGTGATATCCAGGCTGCCTTGAGTGAAATCTGATCCGTATTATTGCTGTTTTTCTGAGCCTGTTTTGTTTTGCCCGTGGTTCCTACAGTGCACCCCGTGCCAGACCGGGTGGCCTGGCAAGACTCTGCAACCGTGGAAGCATTGACCATGAACTCAGCAACACTCGAACAGGCCTACAACTACAAGGTGGTTCGCCAATTCGTCGTCGCAACCGTGGTATGGGGCGTGATCGGCATGGCCATGGGGGTATGGATTGCCTCGCAGCTGGTGTGGCCGGACATGAACCTCGACCTGCCGTGGACCACCTTCGGCCGCCTGCGGCCGCTGCACACCAGCCTGGTGATCTTCGGTTTCGCCGGCAGCGCGCAGTTCGCCGCCAGCTACTACGCGGTGCAGCGTACCTGCCAGGTACGGCTGTACTCCGACACGCTGGCCGCCTTCACCTTCTGGGGCTGGCAATCAGTGATCGTGATCATGCTGGTCACCCTGCCCCTGGGCTACACCACCACCAAGGAATACGCCGAGATCGAATTCGCCGGCGCGGTGTGGATGGCGGTGGTCTGGGTGGTCTACGGCATCGTGTTCTTCACCACCGTGGTCCAGCGCAAGAGCCAGCACATCTATGTCGGCAACTGGTTCTTCGGCGCCTTCATCCTGGTGATCGCCATGCTCCACGTGGTCAACCACCTGTCGATCCCGGTGGACTGGTTCAAGTCCTACCCGGTGTATTCCGGGGCCACCGATGCCATGGTCCAATGGTGGTACGGCCACAACGCCGTGGGCTTCTTCCTGACCACGGGCTTCCTGGGGATGATGTATTACTTCGTGCCCAAGCAAGTGGGCCGCCCGGTCTACTCCTATCGCCTGTCGATCGTGCACTTCTGGGCGCTGATCACCCTGTATATCTGGGCCGGTCCGCACCACCTGCACTACACCGCGCTGCCGGACTGGGCGCAATCGCTGGGCATGGCCATGTCGCTGATCCTCCTGGCTCCCAGCTGGGGCGGCATGATCAACGGCATGATGACCCTCTCGGGCGCCTGGCATAAGCTGCGTACCGACCCGATCCTGCGCTTTTTGGTGCTGTCGCTGGCGTTCTACGGCATGTCGACCTTCGAAGGCCCGATGATGGCGATCAAGACCGTCAACGCCCTCTCCCACTACACCGACTGGACCATCGGCCACGTACACGCCGGCGCCCTGGGCTGGGTAGCCATGATCACCTTCGGCGCCATCTACCATATGGTGCCCAAGGTCTTCGGTCGCGAGCAGATGCACAGCGTGCCACTGATCAACCTGCACTTCTGGCTGGCCACTATCGGCACCGTGCTCTACATCGCCTCGATGTGGGTCAACGGCATTACCCAGGGCCTGATGTGGCGCGCGGTCAACGAAGACGGCACCCTCACCTATTCCTTCGTCGAGGGCCTGGTGGCCAGTCATCCGGGCTTCGTGGTGCGCTTCGCCGGCGGCGTGTTCTTCCTCAGCGGCATGCTGCTGATGGCCTACAACACCTGGCGTACCGTGCGCGTGGCTGATTCCCGGCTGGCGCTGAGCGACGCCCGGATCGCCTGATCCGCCTCCAGACGCCGGCCTCGGGCCGGCGTTGTCATTCCAGGGAGCAAGACCGTCATGGACATTCTGTTCAACCTGCTGGGGGTGGCGTTTCTCTACCTCTGCATCGAGTACTGCCTGCGCCACCAGAGCGCCAAGAGCCTGGACGAGGCCAGCCTGATTCCCTTCGCCGACGATCCGGAAGTGGCGCGCCGGGTGGAGGCCGCCACCGGCAAGAAGATCGACGCCGTGGCTCCGGAGGAAGCCAAGCCGGGCTGGATCAACCTGCAGATGTAGCCGTCACGGCTCGCGCTGCTGGAACCGCAAACGGTACTGGCGTGGCGTCAACCCAAGGCCCTTGCGCAAGGCACTGCCCAGGTGCGATTGATGGGCAAAACCGCAGTCCTGGGCAATGGCTGCCAACGGCAGGTCGCTGTGTTCCAGCAAGCGCCGGGCCGCTTGCAGGCGGATCTCGGTGAGCCAGGCATGGGGCGTCATGCCCACCCCACGGCTGAAGTCCCGCAGCAGGCGCAACTCGTTATGCCCATAGGTGACGGCCAGTTGCGCCAGGGACAAGGGGTGGGCGTACTCATCGGCCATTCGCTGCAGTACCCGGCGCAGATCGGCCACCGGCGGCTTGGTGGTGGGCTGCCAGGGCAAGCCGACAAAGGCCAGGGCGCACTGCTCCAAGGCCAGTTCGTCGGGCTGCGGCATTAACAACAACCGTCGGGCCTCGCGCCCCAAGGCCAAGGCGCGGGCATGTCCGGGGCTCTGCAGGCGCCGCTCGACGGCCTCCGACCAAAGCGGCCCCTGCCAACGGGCCAGCAGGTACTCACCCCCTTCGGCGGACTCGGAAAACACTTCGATACCCTTGGGCGTCAGGGCCAGGGTTCCGGGCCAGGTGTCGAAATCCTCACGCCGGTCGGAGCCGATCGCATGCACTCCGCACTGGCGCTCCAGGGCCACGCCCAGGGTCTGCCATTGCACCGGGTCACGGGCGCTATAGGCCGCAGCCGGCAGCAGCTGCAGGACCAGCTGGCCGTCCAGCAAGCGATGTTCAAGCACCTGGGGCATGTGAAATTTCCTGATAGATCGCTGCCCTTGAGCAAGCCAGACTGAGCCGCATCCAACACGACCCAAGGAGTAGCAGATGCGCACCATCGGCCTGATCGGCGGCATGAGCTGGGAGTCCAGCGCCGAATACTATCGCCTGATCAACCAGCAGGTCCGCGACCGCCTGGGCGCCCTGCGTTCAGCGCGGCTGCTAATGTACAGCGTCGACTTCGGGCCTGTCGAACGGGCCCAGCACGCCGGAGACTGGGACGCGGCAGCGGCGATCTTGGTGGACGCCGCCCGGCGCCTGGAGGCCGGCGGCGCCGACTGCCTGGTGCTGTGCACCAACACCATGCACAAGGTGGCCGCCCCGATCCAGGCGGCGACGAACCTGCCTTTCCTGCACATTACCGACCCCACCGCCCAGGCGGCGCTGGCCGCCGGCACCCTGAAGGTCGGCCTGCTGGGCACGGCCTTCACCATGGAGCAGGACTTCCTCAAGCAGCGCCTGGCCGACCAGGGCCTGCAAGTGCTGGTGCCGGATGCCGAGCAGCGCCTGGCCGTGCACCGGATCATCTATGAAGAGTTGTGCATGGGAGTGATCCGCGAACCATCGCGCAGACAGTACCAGCAGGTCATCCAGTCGCTGCAGGCCCGGGGGGCCCAGGCGGTGATCCTCGGCTGCACCGAAATCGGCCTGCTGCTCAAGCCGGAGCACAGCCCCCTGCCCCTGCTGGATACCACTGAGCTGCACGCCCAGGCGGCGGTGGCATTCGCCCTGGCTTGACGGGGAGCATGGCGCGGCAGGCGGATCGTGGAGCTACGGCTGCCGGGCAACCGCTCGCCGCCTCGCCAGGTCGGCAGCGGCCGCCGGAAGCGCGCGACTACCCAGCGGGCACTGGCGCCGGGCCAGGCCGCTGATGAGCGCCGCCAGCCTCAGTCTTGCAACAGGCTGGTCAGGCGTTCGCGGGAGGTTTCGGGTTCGCCTTCCACCGGTTGCGCGGAAGACAGGATGGGGCTGGAATAGAGCAACAGCAGAACCACAGTCAGACGCATCACCATGCTATCGATCCTTGCTCGGGAAAGAGTCAATAATTCAGCGCCAAATTTAAACACATGGCGATATGACACTACCAAGCAAAATTCGCCGTCCTGTGCGCCTGGTCGCAAACAGGTCATGCAGGAGCGACATCACTGCGCCAGTGATGTCGCTCCTGCATACTTGGATATGACGAGTCAGGCTCAGCTATGGGCCTTGTGATCCAGCGCGGCATAGAAGTTGGCGCTTTGTTGCAGGTATTTCTCGGTGTAGGTGTGGGTGGCGGATTTCTTCTGGCTGATTTCCACGTTGGCGCCGGCAGGCAGGGCCACGCTGGCGGAAATGGCCGAGGCGGCGATCACGGAGAAGAGATTGAAGTTCATGGGGTAACCCTCGTATTCGGTTGGCTGACTTGCCCGTGTGGGCCGTGGAGCAAACTTACTCTCGAGGGTTGGCGGGAAAAAATGCTTTGCACCAGTAGCCGATATCAGTGTCATTAATAGAAGCGCTCAGGCCCCGGATGCCGGGACCTGCGGCTCATTGACGCACCAGGAACTTGATATCGCTAGGGGCATCGAACGGCATTTTTTGCACGGTCTTGCCCAGGAAACCGGTCTTGGCGTCACGCTCGATCACCACGATCTGGTTGCTCTTCTGGTTGCCGATCAGCACATAACGGTTGCTCGGATCGAGGCTGAATTCCCGTGGATGATCGCCTTCCACCGAACGGCGCTGGATTTCCTTGAGCTGGCCGTTGGCCGGGTCGATGGCGAACACCAGCAGCTGGTTGGCGGTGCCACGGTTGCTCACGTACAGGTACTGGCCGTCCTTGGAGGCATGCAGGGCTCCGGCGGCCTTCTTCTCCTTGCCGGCGTTGGCCGCCAGGTCGAGGATCTGGCGCTGGGTCAGCTTGCCGTCCTGGTAGTCGAACACCGCCACCTGGGCGCTCATCTCCAGGGTCAGGTAGGCATGCTTGCCATCGGCGCTGAACAGCAAATGGCGCGGGCCACTGCCCGGCGGCAACTGGACGAAGGCCGGATCGGCGGCGCTCAGCGGGTGCTCCGGATTGGCCTTGGGGTCGTAGCGGTAGACAAATATCTTGTCCGCCCCCAGGTCGCTGGCGAACAGGAACTTGCCATCCGGCGAGGACACCGACGAGTGCACGTGGGCCGACTGCTGGCGCTCGGGATCGACCCGGCTGGCCGGGTGGCTGCTCAACTGCACCACTGGCGACAGATGGCCGTCGGCGCTGACCGGAACCACCGCCAGGCTACCGCCCGGGTCCACGTCCACCGAGTAGTTGCTGACGAACAGGTAGCTGCCATCGGCGCTCAGGCTGGAATGGGTCGGCTCGTTGCCCTGGCTCTGCACCTGGTTGATCAGGCTCAGCTGATGGGTCTTGGGGGCCAGGCTGTAGCTGCTGACCCGGCCGATGGGGTCGGCCTGGCCCGGGCTGTTCTCGTTCACCGCGAAAACGAACTTCAGGTCCTTGGACAGGGTCAGCCAGGACGGGTTGGAGCTCTTGACCACCTGCAGCGGCTTGGGATCGATCTGCCCGGTACGCTCGTTGAAGCGCAGGCGGTACAGCCCCTGGCTCTGGCCCTGGGTGTAGGAGCCCACCAGCAGTTCCTGGGTCTCCACCGGCGCGGCCTGCACCGCCATGGCACCGACACTGCCAGCGATCAGCAGCGGCCAGAAATTACGCATCTTCATGGTCATCTTCCTCTTCGTCACGGGCACTGAACGCGCTCATGCACACCAGGCGGTGCTCGCCGCTGTCGCCCTCCACGACCCAGCTCTGCAAGGCCTGGTCGAAGTTCGCGGCCTGCACCTGGGCCAAGGTGAAGCTCCAGCGCTTGGCGGCGCGGCCATCCATGCACTCGATCAGCAATTGCTGGTCATCGAGGGTGAAGTCGAAGGCGTGCAGGCCATCGATCTCCAGCATGTCGCAGGCCTGGAGAGCGTTGAGCAAGGTGTCGGTAGCAGCGGTCATAGCGATCAGTCATCAGTTGGAAAGGCGCAATGATAGCCGATTGGCGCAGGGCGGTCGGGCCAGTATTGCGCCTCCTCGAAGCCGGATCACGCGCCCATGAAAAAGCCGCAACCTCATGGGGTTGCGGCTCTGCTAGACCGCCGTCGCTCAGTGGGCGAACAGCGAGCTGCCCTTCTGCCCCGCCAGCTTCTCGGGGTGGATCAGGAAGCGGGCCAGGGCTGGCAGCAGCCACAGCGCGCCGAACATGTTCCACAGCAGCATGAAGGTCAGCATCAGGCCCATGTCGGCCTGGAACTTGATGGCCGAGAAGATCCAGGTGCACACGCCGATGGCCAGGCACAGGCCGGTGAACAACACCGCCTTGCCGGTGGACCGCAGGGTCTGGTAGTAGGCCTCCTGCAACGACAACCCGGCCCGCAGGAAGCTTTCCAGGCGGCTGTAGATGTAGATGCCGTAGTCGACACCGATGCCCACGCCCAGCGCCACCACCGGCAGGGTCGCCACCTTGACCCCGATGCCCATGAAGGCCATCAGCGCGTTCCCCAGTACCGAAGTCAACACCAGCGGCAGGACGATGCACAGGGTCGCCGCCCAGGAACGGAAGGTGATCATGCACATGGCCGCCACGCAGATGTACACCAGGATCAGGATAGTCAGCTCCGAGGTCTTGATCACCTCGTTGGTGGCCGCCTCGATCCCCGCGTTACCCGCGGCCAGGATGAACTCCAGGCCATCCTTGTTGTTTTCCTTGGCGAACTCCTGCACCGCATGCACAGCGCGATTGAGGGTCTGGGCCTTGTGGTCGTTGAGGAACACCAGCACCGGGGCCAGGGAGCAGTTGTTGTTGTACAGGCCGTCGGCGCGGGCGATGGAGTTGTTCAGCACATCGGGGTTGCGCGACAGGGTTTCCCATTTCAGGTTGCCCTCGTTCATGCCCTTGATCATCTGCTTGGACACGGTCACCAGGGAAATCGCCGACTGCACGCCCTCGGTGTTCTGCATCTTCCACATCAGCTCGTCGATCGGCGCCATGGCTTCGTAGCGCGAGCAGCCCTCGGCGGCGGTCTTGACCATCACCACCAGCACGTCGGAGCTGGTGGAATAGTTGCTGATGATGAAGTTGTTGTCCTTGTTGTAGCGCGAATCCGGACGCAGCTCCGGCGCGCCCTGGTCGAGGTCGCCGATCTTCAGGTTCTGGCTGTACCAGAGACCGCCACCGAAGGCCACCAGGGCCAGGGCAATGGACACGGGAGCGACCTTGGGGCTGGCAAAGTTGGACAGCAGGCGCCAGAACGGATGCTCGCGAGAAGCGTCCTTCTTGCTGCGCTCCACGGCGCGCTGACTGATGCCGACATAGGAAATCGCCACCGGCAGCAGGATCAGGTTGGTGAACACGATCACCGCCACGCCGATGGAGGCGCCGATGGCCAGTTCGCGGATCACCCCGATATCGATGATCAGCAGCGTGATGAAACCCACGGCATCGGCCAGGATCGCGATCATGCCCGGCAGGAACAGCTGGCGGAACGTGCGCCGCGCCGCGGTCAGGGCGTTGTCGGCATCACTGGATTGCAAGGCGATGCCGTTGATCTTCTGCACCCCGTGGGAAATGCCGATGGCGAAGATCAGGAACGGCACCAGCATCGAGTACGGGTCCAGGCCGAAACCGATGGCATGCATCAGCCCCAGTTGCCAGACCACCGCCACCAGGGTGGTGATCAGCACCGCGATGGTGCTGCGGATGCACCAGGTGAACCAGTACAACAGCACCAGGGTAATGACGAAGGCCACGCCGAAGAACAGCACCACCATGATCAGGCCGTCGATCAGGTCGCCGACCTTCTTGGCGAAACCGACGATGTGGATCTTCACATTGGGGTTCTGCGCCTCGAACTTGTCGCGGATCTTCTCTTCCAGCTGGTGGGAGAACTTCTGGTAGTCCAGGGCCAGCAGCTTGCCCTGGTCCTGCGGGTCCGGATAGGACTCCAGCAGTGGGATATCGACGATGCTGGACTTGAAATCGTTGGCTACCAGGCGCCCCACCTGGCCGGACTTGAGCACGTTGTTGCGCAGCTTGTCGAGGCTCGCGGCGGAGCCGTTGTAGCTCTGGGGGATCACCTCGCCGCCGGCGAAACCTTCCTCGGTGACCTCGGTCCAGCGCACGCTGGGACTCCACAGGGACTTGAGCCCGGAGCGGTCGACGCCCGGGATGTAGAACACCTCGTCGTTGATCTGCCTGAGGGTCTCCATGTATTGCTGGGTAAAGATATCGCCGTCCCTGGCCTCCACCGAGATCCGTACGGTGTTGCCCAGGTTGGCCAGGTCATTGCGGTGCTCCATCATCCGCTCGATGAACGGGTGCTTGAGCGGAATCATCTTTTCGAAGCTGGTGGAGGGTCGGATCAGGGTTGCCTGCCAGAACAGGAAGACGCTGACCAGCAAGCAGATGAAAATGACTGCCGGGCGGTTGTTGAAAATCAGGCGTTCTAGAAAGTTCGCCTTGTCCTGGTGATGACTGCTCATGGAATTCCCCACCTTCTTATTATGTGCCCGGCCTATTTACTGCCGGGTTCAGCGCCCGTTGCCGCCGCGACGCGAACGCCGCCCTGCCCGGCCAGGATCAGGTTGCCGTTGCCGGCCGCACTCACCGATGACAGGGAAATGCGGTCCGGACGGTTGAATACGCTGAAGCTCTGGCCCTGGTCGGTACTGCGGATCACGCTACCGCCATGGCCGACTATCACCAGCGAGCCGTCGTCGAGCAGCGTGGCGCCAGACAAGCCGAATTCCAGGGCGCCGCGCGTGGCTTCGAGCCGCACCTGTTCCCAGGTGCCACCGAAATCCGTGGAGCGGTAGAGGTTGCCGCGCAGGCCGTAGACCAGCAGGGTCGCCGGCTGGCCGGTGCCGATCACACCGAACAGCGAGCCCTCGTAAGGGCCCTCGAGGCGCTCCCAGGTCTGCCCCTCATCGGCGGAGCGGAACATGCTGCCCTGCTCACCGACGATGAACAGCCCCGAGCCCCCGACCTGGGCAATGGCGTTGAGGTGGAGCTGGTCTTCGTTGTCCAGGCGCTCGCTGGCGTCTTCCCAGTGCTGGCCGCCATCGGTGGTTTCCAGGAAAGCGCCATAGGCCCCCACCGCATAACCGGTCCGGGCGTCCTTGAACCATACGTCCAATAGCGGTGCCTCGCGCTTGAGGTCCTGGAACTGCCGGGTCCAGGTGGCACCACCATCCTGGCTGGCGAGGATCTGCGCATCATGGCCCACGGCCCAGCCATGTTGCTCGTCGACGAAATACACCGCGGTCAGCAGTTGGCGACTGGGCACCTTGGCCTGGACCCAGCTTGCGCCCTGGTCATCGGAATAGAGAATGTGCCCACGATCGCCCACCGCCACCAGGCGCTTGCCGGCGTGGACCACATCGAGCATCAGGTTCTTCGCCGCCTTGGGCGATTCGATGGAATAGACAACCGTATCCGCAGCGCTGGCAGCGGCCAGGACCGGTGCCGGCAGTGTCGCGACACTCAACAGCAAGAGCGCTGCGGCCAACGATGCGACCCTACGCAACGCCGGCGGGCGGCCAGCAACCACACCCATGACAGGCTCACTCATGGACCTCTCCCCATTATTATTGTCAGGTCGTTCAACCTCTCAGGGCACCTGCAGGGTCTGGCGGGTGTTCGTCCGATCCAGCCGATCGTCCTGAAACCTGCAAGCTAGAGCCCCTTTGGCTGCGGGCTATCCTATCGGGCTTTGGAAACGTCTGACAATCGACGCCACGTTATCTTTTGTTAATCGCAGCCCCCAGCGCCGGGCCTGAATATTCGGGCATTCGTCGAAGTGATCGATACCCAGGCAGCGCTCATCGCAGCCTGCCGACAGCTCGCCGGGACTTAAGAGAGGGAGTGCGCAAACAAAAAGCCCGGCGCTGCCTGGGCAGCACCGGGCGCGAAGGCACGACAGGGTTGCCGTGCCCAGGGGCAGGTCAGGCCAGGCTCTTGCTGACCACTTCGAACACGTCGCTGGACAGCTCGCCCGAGGCACGAATGCGCTCCAGCTCGGCCTTCATCAACGCTTGCCGGGCGCTGTCGTACTTGCGCCAGCGAGTCAGCGGCGCCAGCTGGCGGGAGGCGATCTGCGGGTTGAGGCTGTTGAGCTGGATCACCAGGTCCGCCAGGAAGCGGTAGCCCGAACCGTCGGCGGCATGGAAGTTGATCAGGTTCTGGCCGGCAAAGGCCCCGATCAGCGCCCGTACCTTGTTCGGGTTCTTGATGTTGAACGCCGGATGCTGCATCAACGCCTTGACCCGCTCCAGGCCGCCGGGCAACGGGCTGGCCGCCTGGACGCTGAACCACTGGTCCATGACCAGTGCATTGCCCTTGAAGTTTTCGGCGAACACCGCCAGGGCCTGGGCCTTCTCGGCCTCGAACGGCGAATTGACCAGCACCGCCAGCGCGGTCAGGCGCTCGGTCATGTTGTCGGCACTGTCGAATTGCTCGATGGCGGCCGCCAGGACCTCCGGCTTGCCGGCCAGCATCAGGTAGGACAAGGCAATGTTCTGCAGCGCGCGGCGGGCGAAGTGCTCGGACTCGGCCACATAGGCGGTGGCCCGGGACTGCTCGCGATTGGCCTGGTAGCGCCTGAACAAGGCAGCGAACAACTGCTCGGCCAGTTGCTTGCGGGCGAACTCGCGGGCCACGTGGATGGCCTCAACGTCCGCTACCTCGCTGATCTCGGTGAGGTAGGCCTCGCCCGGCAACGACAGCATCTCGGCGACCATGGCCTGGTCCAGGCTTTCGTCGGCCAGCACGCTACCCAGGGCGGTCACCAGTCGCTGATCCATGGCCAGGGCCTGGCCCTGTTGGTGCTGGGCGATCAGTTCCTGCAGTACCTGCACCGCCAGTTGCTGGCCGGCCTCCCAACGGTTGAAACCATCGCTGTCATGCTGCATGAGGAACATGAGCTGGTCACGATCGTAGGGGAAGTTCAGCTTCACCGGCGCCGAGAAACCACGCAGCAGCGACGGCAGCGGACGCTGGGCGACGTCGACGAAGGTGAAGGTCTGCTCGGCCTCGGTCACCGACAGCACACGGCTTGTGCCAACGGCGGCGTCTTCGCCGACCAGGCGCAGCGCCAGGTCGTTGCCCGCGGCGTCCAACAGGCCCAGTGCCACGGGGATCACGAACGGCAGCTTGTCGACCTTGTCCGGCGTCTGCGGGCAGCTCTGGCGGAAGGTCAGGCTGTAGGTCCTAGCGGCTGCGTCATAGGCCTCGCTGACTGCCAGTCGTGGGGTGCCGGCCTGGCTGTACCAGCGCTTGAACTGGGTCAGGTCGATGCCGTTGGCATCTTCCATGGCCTTGACGAAGTCGTCGCAAGTCACGGCCTGGCCGTCGTGGCGCGCAAAGTACAGGTCGCTGCCCTTGCGGAAGCCCTCGGCGCCCAGCAGCGTGTGGATCATGCCCACTACTTCCGAGCCCTTCTCGTACACGGTCAGGGTGTAGAAGTTGGAGATCTCGATGAAGCTCTCCGGGCGCACGGCATGGGCCATGGGCCCGGCGTCCTCGGCGAACTGGTGGGTACGCAGGTAGGCCACGTCCTGGATGCGCTTGACCGTGCGCGAGTTCATGTCCGAGGAGAACCCGGCGTCGCGGAATACCGTGAAACCTTCCTTGAGCGACAGCTGGAACCAGTCGCGGCAGGTCACCCGGTTGCCCGACCAGTTGTGGAAATACTCGTGGGCGACGATGGCCTCGACCCGCTGGTGGGCCGCGTCGGTGGCGGTTTCGGCGCGAGCCAGCACGGCGCTGGAGTTGAAGATGTTCAGGCCCTTGTTTTCCATGGCGCCCATGTTGAAGTCGTTGACCGCGACGATCATGAAGATGTCCAGGTCATATTCCCGGCCATAGGTCTGCTCGTCCCAGCGCATGGACTTCTTCAGGCTGGTCATGGCGTGCTGGCACTTGTCGATATTCTCCGGCTCGACATAGATGCGCAGCGCCACGTCGCGGCCGCTCATGGTGCAAAAACTGTCCTCGACGCACCACAGGTCCCCCGCCACCAGGGCGAACAGGTAGGCCGGCTTCATGAACGGGTCTTCCCAGGTCGCCCAATGCCGGCCGTCTTCGCCCGGGCCGCTGGCGATCGGGTTGCCGTTGGACAGCAGCACCGGGTAGCGGTGCTGCTCGGCCACCACGGTGGTGGTGAACTTGCTCATCACGTCCGGGCGGTCCAGGTAATAGGTGATCTTGCGAAACCCCTCGGCCTCGCACTGGGTGCAGAACATGCCGCTGGACTTGTACAGGCCTTCCAGGGCGGTATTGCTTTCGGGGTGGATCCGCACGCTGGTATCCACGGTGAAGCTGGCGCTGGTCGGATGCAGGGTCAGGTGGCTGTCGTCCAGCTGGTAGTCGGCCGCACCCAGGGGCTGGTCGGCCAGGCTCACCGACAGCAGCTCCAGTTGCTGGCCGTCGAGCACCAGGGGCGGCAGCCCGGCGCCACGGGCCGGGTTGCGGCGCATCACCAGTTGCGCGTGGACCAGGCTGTGATCCTCGAACAACTCGAAGGTCAGGTGGGTCTCGTCGATCAGGTACTCGGGGGCCTGATAGTCCTTCAGGTAGATCATCTTCGGCTGTTCGGTGCGCATGGCGAATTCCTTCTACTGATGCACGGCCAGCTGGTAGGCCGTGTACTTGCGAATGTTGATCACGCCGGTGTCGAAGATCAGGTACTGGCCCTTGATCCCCAGCAGGGTGCCTTCGGCGATCGGATTCTTGTCCAGGTTGAAGCTGACGATCTTGGCCGGGTACTGCTCGACCGGATAGCGGATTTCCAGGGGCTCGATATCGTGCACCGGCTGGATCGCCTGCAAACCGAAACGCTGCTGCAAGGCCAGCAAACCCTCGGCGCAGGATGCGAACAGCTGCTCGCGCACCTGGACCAGGTCCACCGCCTGGGCGTCGCCCTTGAGCAAGGCCCGCCAGTTGGTCTTGTCGGCCACCTGGGTGCGGAACAGATCCTCGACGAAACCGGACTGCTGGCGGGTGGCCACGCGCCTGATCGGCAGCGCCCGGCTGGCGCCCTGGTCGAGCCAGCGGGTGGGCAACTGGGTGGCCCGGGTGATGCCGACCTTGATCCCCGAGGAGTTGGCCAGGTAGACCACGTGGTCGGTCATGCAGAACTGCTCGCCCCAGGACGGCTCGCGGCAAGTGCCGGCGTCGTAGTGGCAACGCTCCGGGCTCATGATGCAGGCATCGCACTGGGCCAGCTTGGTCATGCACGGATAGCAGTAGCCCTGGCTGAAGCTGGTCTTGGTCTTGCGCCCGCAATGGGTGCAGTGGATTGCCCCCAGGTATTCCAGGCGCAGCTTGCTGCCGATCAAGGGATTGACCGGCACTTCGCTGTCGCCCAGGCGGAAGGCATATTGCACGTTCGGCCCGTCCAGACGGGTCGACATTTTACGGATGGAGCCGCGGCCGATCTCGATCAATGGATGGCATCCGACTTGAACAGGATGTTCGGCAC
Organism: Pseudomonas sp. KCJK8993; assembly: GCF_046230915.1. Taxonomy (NCBI): domain Bacteria; kingdom Pseudomonadati; phylum Pseudomonadota; class Gammaproteobacteria; order Pseudomonadales; family Pseudomonadaceae; genus Pseudomonas; species Pseudomonas sp. KCJK8993. The sequence continues at coordinate 2,994 of NZ_JBJJLO010000109.1, read as the reverse complement.
GGCCTCGGCCTTGGACGAGCACTCCTGCGGGCCCATGTAGCCGGTGCGCTCTTCCTCGGGCAGGTTGTGCATTTCCCAGGCGATCATGGCCTGCAGCGACAGCTCACGCTGCTCGGGGGTGAGCTTGCGGCCATCGGACCATTTGCCGATCTCCACCGCCAGCTTCAGGCTGCGATAGATATCGGGGGTGATGTTTTCGATCATTTCGACAAAGGACGACATACAGGACTCCAGGAATTAGAGGGCCAGTTTACGGCGGCTGTACAAGCCGCCCAACAAACCGGTGAGGCACCCGACGAGCAACCCGCCGACATGGGCGGCATTGGCGATTTCACCGAAGCCGATCATCGAGACCAGCCCGGACAGGCACAGCAGCAACCACACCAGCATCATCACCAGCACACCACGGGGCAGGCGATAAATGGGGTTGGGCGACAGCCATTGATAGATCCAGCAATGCCCCAGCAGGCCGTAAAGCACCCCGGACAAACCACCGAACAGGCTGGGGCCGCTGAAATGATATTGCGCGTAATTGGAAACCAGGCTGAACAACAGGGTCAGGCCCAGCAGGTTGATGCTGCCCTGGCGCCACTCGATGCGCCGCCCCAGCTCCCAGTACCACATGCCGTTCATGGCGATGTGCAGGATGCCGAAGTGGATCAGCATCGGCGTCACCAGCCGCCACCACTGCCCTGCCGCCAGGCCGTCGGCCAGGGGGCGGAACTGCAGGTAGTCGCCGGCTACGCGAAAATCGAGGAAGGTAAACCAGCTCAGCACTTGCAGGTTGTCCCCCAGCAACGTGATGCCGCAGACCACCAGGCTCAGGACCAGTACCAGGGCCGTCACCGGGCTGCGCCACAGCTGCTGGACCAGGCCAGGCCCCTCGGAGGCAGTGGCCTGGGGAATGTCCAGCTGTTGCTCGGGATCGCCCTTTGGGAAGCGCTGGTACAGGTCCAGCACGTCCTCGCGGAGGGACTCGGGCACCCACAGCACCTGCTCCCCGGCTTCCTCGCTGACCCGATGAGGCACCTGCATGCGTTGCAAGAGTTTGACGAAACCGCTGAGGTCGGTGCCCAGGGGCAGGCGCAAAATCGCTACAGCACTCATCGCCTTACCTCGGGCCGCTCGACGTCGACCCAGACGAACTTGTTCGGGTCCAGGCGCGTTTCCTGGTCCAGGCGATAGGCGGCGAGCTTGCCGTAGAGCACCGCGCTGTAATCCAGGCAAGCCAGGTTGGGCCGGATCGGCGCCGGCGTACCGCTGCGCCAGTAGTGGCCGACGAACAGCAGCGGCTCCTCGATCCCGTAGCGCAGCAGGCTGTTCTTCTCGTCCCGGGACAACGGCGTGCGAGCCACCGGCTCGGGCAAGGCATCGGGCTGGAAGACGATGTCGCCATAGGTCTGCGGATCGTCTTCCCAGAACTTGGTGCGGAAGAACGAACGGGTCAGGCCATCGCCGCTGGTCATGGTCAGGCCATGGGGCAGGCGCATGTCGGTGCCCCGCAGCAGGCGGTCGAAAGCATGGCTGGCGAAGCTGTCAGGCAGCGCCGAGGCTTGCAGGAAGTCGCGATCGATGCAGCCGTCCGGGTAGCGCTGGCGTAGCTGGGCGATCAGCGTCGAATCCCAGCAGGCGTGCACCACGCGGAAGCGCCCGGCGTCGACGAACAACGGCATCCGGTAGAACCACTCAAGGAAGTCGTGCCAGTCGCCGGGGTGCTGTTCGAACTGGACCAGGGTCTCGTGGATCAGCCGGGCATGGCGCGGGGTGTGTTCGCGCACGAACTGCTTGCCGCTGCCCTCGGCCGCCGGGGTGCTCCAGCCCAGGGCGTTGAACTCGTGGTTGCCCATGATGCACAACGCCTGGCCGGCCTCGACCATGTCGTGGACGATGTGCAAAGCCTCGCGAATCCGCGGGCCGCGATCGATGATGTCGCCAAGGAACACCGCCATGCGTGACGGGTGCCGCCAAACGCCGCCCTGCTTGTGGTAACCGAGCCGGTCCAGCAGGTGTTCGAGGGTCAGGGCACAACCGTGCACGTCACCGACCAGGTCGTAGCTACGCGCGGGATCGAGCATCAGTCGCCTCCACCACCCAGGCGGCTGCCCCAGCCGAGCTTGGTCCGGCAGACCTCGTAGTAGTTGTGGTCCAGCGGATGGATCAGGCGCAGCTTCTGGGCCTTCTTGCTGACCGTGATGGTATCGCCCGGTGCGCAGGTGAAGTGGTTCTGCCCGTCGCAGGAAACCTGCGGATAGATCTGCATATCTTTGGACACGACGATTTTCAGCTCACTGTTGCCATCGACCACGATCGGCCGTCCGGACAAGGTATGGGGGTACATCGGCACGATCACAATGGCATCGAGCTTGGGATGCATGATCGGGCCACCGGCGGACAGGGCATAGGCCGTGGAGCCGGTGGGAGTGGCGACGATCAGGCCGTCGGCCTTCTGGCTGCAGACGAACTGGCCGTCGATGTAGATTTCGAACTCGATCATCCGGGTCGACTTGCCCGGGTGCAGCACCACGTCGTTCAAGGCATCGCCCTGGCCGATGGCCTCGGCATGCCGGCGCACCTCGGCCTGCAGCAGGAAACGGTTCTCCACCAGGTAATGGCCGTCCAGCACCTCGGCGACCTTGATCTCCAGTTCGTCGGGACGGATATCGGTGAGAAAGCCCAGGCTGCCGCGGTTGATCCCCAGCACCGGGATATTGTGCCGCGCCAGGGCCCGGGCGGCGCCCAGCAGGCTGCCGTCGCCACCGACCACGATGACCATGTCGCAGACCTCGCCCAAGAGCTTGCGCGAGGAGGTCTGCAGGCCGTGGCCTGGGAGGACTTCGGCGATGGTGTCCTCGAGGATCACGTGCAGGTGGCGTTCGAGCAGAAACTTTTTCAGTCGGCGAACTGTGTCCAGCACCTGGGAACTGCCCAGGCGACCGATAATGCCGATATTGCGAAATTGCTCCATGGGGCTCCTGCGGGGGTTCGGGCGAAACC
>NZ_JBJJLO010000108.1:0-22134 GCF_046230915.1 Pseudomonas sp. KCJK8993 | reverse complement strand
GCCCGCCGGGGCGCCCGGGGAGACGCCAGGCCACGGGCCCGGCGGCGGCCCCCCCCCGACCACCCCCGGGCCCCGCCCCTGCAACGCCGGAACCACCAGGCGCCGAGCGTAGCCGGCCAGCAAGCCCCAGATCAGCCCTGCAGCCATGCCGGCGGCGAACCGCACGACCAGGGTCAAGCCGTAATCAGTCGAAAGCGCCGTGAGGCTGTTGCACAACAGCAAGCCGCCGATGGCCAGCAGTAGCAATGGGCGGCGCCGCCAGCTGCGGGTCGCGGCGATCAACGGAATGGCCGCCACCACCGAGCCCAGGGCATAGACGCTGATCAACTGCCCGGCCATGGCCGGGTCGATGGCCAGGCCAGTGCTGATCTGGGGCAGCAGCCCGGCAGGCAGGGTCTCGGTAACGATGGCGATGAAGCCGGCCAGGGTCAGGGCCAGCAGGCGCCAGACCGGCAGCCGGCTGGCAACGGCCGGTACAGGTGGGTGGATAGTCATCCGCAAGGTACTCACGCAAGAAGAGAACAAAGCGCCGCCAGGCACGGTCGGACCGCGCCTGTACACGCCCAGGATCGATTGGAACAGCAGGCTCAGGCCAGGTAGGAGGCGGCCATGTCCTTGTCGCCGTGGCCCAGGTCCAGTGCACGCTGGAAACGCTGGATGCCGGCCTCGGACAGGTCCACCCTGACCCCGGCCTGCTGCGCCGCGGCCACCATCAATTGGGCGTCCTTCAGGGCGTTGGCCAGGGTGAAGCTCGGACGGTAGTCGTCATTGAGCATGGCGGCGGTCTTGGCCTGGAAATAACCGCTGTCCAGCGGCCCCCCCGTCACCAGCTCCACCACCAGCGCCGGATCCACGCCCAGCCCCTTGGCCAGGGCCAGGCTTTCCGCCGCACCGTGGGTCAAGGCCAGGACCCAGCTGTTGAGGGCCAACTTCAAGCGGCTGGCGCCGCCGGGCTGCTCACTGGCCCACAGCACCCGCTTGGCAATGGCATCGAACAGTGGCTGCAGCGCGATCCGGTGCACCTCGGGCCCCGCCCCCAGCACCAGCAGTTGTCCCTGCTCCGCCGGTTGCCGGGTACCCAGTACCGGTGCGTCGTAGAACACCAGCTCCCGGGCCCGGGCAAACGCCTCCAGCTCGGCGCAGGCCTGGACGCCGACCGTGGCCATCTGCAGCCACAACGTGCCCGGTTGCAAGCCACTGGCGGCCTGCTCCATGGCTGCCAGCACCGCCGGCCCGTCCTTGTGCAGGGTGATGATCACCTCGGCCCCGCCTACGGCTTCGCTCGCCTGCGTGCAAAACCGGACCCCATCGGCTGCCAGCGCCTGGGCCTTGTGCGGCGTGCGGTTCCAGGCCCGCACGGCGAACCCCTGGCGTTGCAGGTTGCGCGCCACCGCGGCGCCCATGATGCCGATACCCAGTACAGCCACGGAACGCAATTGCTTGGTCATCTTCGATTTCTCCGGTCTCAGCAATTAATGGAATGATCATTCCAATACAGGGTAAAAAAACCGGCCATTCCAGCGGATGGCCGATCAGTCTTGCCCATGGTTCGCAGCCTGGGGAGCTAGTCCAGGCTGGCCAGGGCGACTTCCACCACATCCAGCAAACGCCGGCGGCGCTCCTGCGGCAAACTGCCCTTGCCCAGTACCCGCAGGCCCTGGACGGTGCATACCACGAAGCTGGCCAGGGCCCGGGGATCCTTGTGCGCGGCGACCTGCCCCTGCTCCTGGCCGCGGCGCAACAGCCGCTCCAGGGCGGCCTCGATACGCTGGAAGTTCTGCGCCACCAGTTGCGCCACCAGCGGATCCTGCCCGGCGACCTCCAGCGCGGCATTGGCCGCCAGGCAGCCCAGGCGCTGGGCGTCTTGCAGTTCGTTGTCGACGATCTTCATCAACAGGCGCCGGACCAGCTCCGGGGCCGGAGCGTCTTCGGCCAGCAGCTCGACGTTAGCCGTGGTCAGTTGCTGGTAGCGCTTGAGCGCGCAGGTGTACAGCCCGTGCTTGCTGTCGAAGGCGTTGTACAGGCTGCTGCGGCTCAGGCCAGTGCCCTCCACCAGGTCCTGGATCGAGGTGGCGGCATACCCGCGCTGCCAGAACACCTGCATGGCCGCATCGGCGATCTGGTCGGGGTCGAACTCCTTGGGACGCACGGCAAGTACCTTTTCTGGAATGAACGTTCCACAATTTAGAGGTACAAGCGCTGTTCGTCAACCGCCCCGGAGGGGGACTCCAGGGCGGCGAGCTGGTTTCAAGCGTGGACCCAGCGCCGATGCAGGTCCCGGGCCAGGGCATCGAGGACAAAACCGAGGACGCCGATCAGCAGCACCATGGCCATCAGTTCCGAGTAGGCCAGGCGATCGCGGGTATCGAGGATGAAATATCCCAGGCCGGCGCTGACCCCGAGCATCTCGCACGGCACCAGCACGATCCACAGGATGCCGATGGCCAGGCGCACGCCGGTCAGTACATGCCCCAGCACCCCCGGCAGGACCACTTTGCGCAGGGTTTCCCAGCGCGTGGCACTCAGGCTGCGGCTCAGTTGCAGCCAGCGCGGGTCCAGTTGCCGTACTCCGGCCGCGGTGTTGAGCAGGATCGGCCACAGGGCGGCGAACGCCAGCAGGAAATAGATCGGCTGGTCGCCCACGCCCATCAGCATCACCACCACCGGCATCCAGGACAGCGGCGAGATCATCCGCAGGAACTGGAACGCCGGGGTGGTGGCCGCCTCCAGGTGCCGATAGCTGCCCACCAGCAAGCCCAGGGGCACGCCGATCAATAGGGCCAGCAGCAGCCCCACCAGGATCCGCTTGAGGCTCACCCAGGCATGTTCGTACACCTGGGGTTGCCCCAGCAGCTCGAACAGGCTGGCGAACGTCGCCTCGGGAGAGAAGCGTGCCGCCAGTCCATCGTCACCCGCCAGGTGCACGCCCAGCCACCAGCCCAGCAACAGGCTCGCCAGCCCGGCCAACCCCAGGCCCCAATGCCCCAGGGAGGAAGGTCGCTTGTCCATCAAGGGGCGAACTCCTCACTGCGCTCGAAGCTATCGGCCAGGCCGAAAGCCTTGAGCCCGCCGACGCTGGCGATGGCGTTGCGCACGAAGCGATCGTCCACCAGGTCCCGGGCGGTGTGCTGGGGGTCGAGAGCGGCAAGGAAACCCTTGTCGCCTTCGATCAAGGTGTCCTTCAGGCGCTTGACCAGTTCCTCGGTGTAGCTGGGGAACGGATACGGCTGGAAATCGATGCGCTGCTCATCCCATTGGCCATTGCGGATCGCTCCACTGGCCAGGTAAGCCTCGCGGTCCGTGGCGGCTGGCGCCAACACCCGGTCCAGCACCTGGGGCGCGTGGGGGGTGTAGCGGTTGCTGCCGTCCTTGGACAGCAATCGGGCGGCTTCGGCGCGGTGCTCGCGGGTCCAGAGCTGGGCCTTGACGATGGCGTTGACCACCTTCTGCGACCACTCGGGACGGTGGTTCAAGTCTTGCTCGTGCATGAACACCACGCAGCAGGCGTGGTTGCGCCAGACATCGCCGGTGAAGCGTTGTACCCGGCCGACCTTGAGTTCCTCGGCCAGGGCATTGAAGGGCTCGGCGACGATGTAGCCGGCAATGCGCTTGCTGGCCAGGGCCGGCGGCATGTCCGACGGCGGCAGCACCACCAGGTTGACCTCATTGGCGCCCAGGGCGCTGCCCGCGGCCTTGCTCACCGGCACCAGGCCGTTGTCGCGCAGCAGCTGCTGCAGCACCACGTTGTGGATCGAGTACCAGAACGGAATCGCCAGGGACTGCCCCGCCAACTGCCGGACCTCGGTGATGCCGGGAGCCACGGTCAGGCCGGAACCGCCGACATGGTTCCAGGCCACCACCTTGGCCGGCACCTGGCTGCCGTAGCGGGCCCAGACGGTCATCGGCGACAGCAGGTGGATGACGTTGACCTGCCCGGAAATGAACGCCTCGATCACTTGGGCCCAGCTGCGTAACAGCACCGGGCGTTCGGCCTTGATGCCCTCGGCCTCGAACAGGCCGTTGTTGTGGGCGACCAACAAGGGCGTGGCATCGGTGATCGGCAGGTAGCCGATGCGCACCGGCGCATCCGGCTCCAGGGCCGCGCGAGCCTGCAGGCTGTTGAGCAGCGGCAAGGCACCACCGGCGGTCAGCAGCGCGCTGAGTTTGAGGAAGTCACGACGCGTGTGGGTGAAGTCGTCCAGGCACATGGTCAATCTCCGACGATGCAGGCAAAGGGGAATTGAGGGGGTTGCGGCTCGCCCGCCGAAGGGTCTTGAGAATCTCGATGCGCAAGGCGCCCAGTTCCTCGATCCGTTCGGCGCGCGGAGCCGGCAGGTCGATGCGCCACTGGCCGAGGATGTGCGCCGGGCTGTTACCCAGTAGCAGCACCCGGTCGGACAGCAGCAGGGCCTCGTCGATATCGTGGGTGATCAGCAGCGCCGCAGTGCGGTGCTGGCCGATCACCTGGAGCAGCAGTTGCTGCATGTCGGCCCGGGTCACCTCGTCCAGGGCGCCGAAGGGCTCGTCCAGCAACAGCACCTGGGGTTGGCGGGCCAGGCAGCGGGCCAGCGCGGTACGCTGGGCCATGCCGCCCGACAACTGCGCCGGGTAGCGCTGGCGCGCATGTTCCAGGCCGACATCGGCGATGGCCTGGTCGATGCGCTCCTGGCGCTGGCGGGCACTCAGGTGCGGCTGGCGGGCGAAGTCCAGGCCAAAGGCGACGTTGTGCTCGAGGTTCAGCCAGGGCAGCAGGCTCGGGTCCTGGAACGCCACCGCAACCCGTGGATGGGGGCCTTCCAGCGCCTCGCCGGCCAGGCTCACCTGGCCCTTGTGCGGTGCCTGCAAACCGGCCAGGACCCGCAGCAGGCTGGATTTGCCGACGCCGCTGGGCCCCAGTACCGAGACCACTTCCCCGGCTTGCAACTGCAGGTCGAAGTCTTCCAGTACCGAGTGCCAGCCATCCGGCCCGTGGTACCCCAGGCTCACCTGCCGGGCGTTCAACAGGCCGCTCATGCAACGTTCCGCGCCTGGCGTTGCAGCTCGGCGCGCAATTGCACCAGGCTCGGGGTGACGATGGGCACGAACGCCGACTCGCGCCAGCGCCGGGCGAAGCCACTGCCGTGCTCGCACAGATAGGCCTTGCCGCCACTGGCCTGCAACTCCAGCTGCACGGCACTGGCAGTGGCTTCGGCCAGGGCGATGCGCACCCGGAACAGCGCCGCAGGCTGGCCGAGGAAGCGACCATCGAGCAGGCCGGCCTTGAGCTGCGCCACGCTCTGCTCCAGCGCCTGGCGCTGCTGTTGCAGGGGCTCCTGGAGTATCGAGCGTTGCCCCAGGTGGCTCTCGACTTCGGCCAGGGCCCGGCGCGCCAGGCCAATGGACAAGGCGCATTGCAAGCCGAGGAACCCCGGGCGCACCGCCGGCAGGAACACCCGGGCATCGTCGTGCAGCAGCCAGTCGCGGGTGAGCTGCACCTGCTCCAGGTCCAGGGCCGCGGTGTTGCTCGATTGCAGGCCCATCAGTTGCAGGTCGTCGGAACGTTGCAGGCCCGGCAAGGCATCGGGGATCGCCAGGATCAAGGGCGCACCGCCCTCCTCGCGTTCCACCGCTGCGGCCACCACGAACCCGCTCCTGCGCAGGTTGGTGACCCAGTGCAGGCGCCCGTTCAGGCTCCAGCCGTGTTCCTGGTCACGGGCGCGGACCTGCAGGGCCTCGATTCCGGAGAGGTACTTCATGGCGTTGGACAGCCCGGTGGCACCGGCCAGCTCGCCACTGAGCAGCGCTGGCAACAGGCGCTCGCGCAGGGCCTGGTTGGGGCTGTGCAGCAAGTACTCGATGAAGGCCCGCTGGCCCCAGCAGACGAACGCTGCCGCCAGGGAATGACTGGCCACTTCGGCCATGGCCTCCAGAGTATCGGTCAGGTCGCCGCCGCTTCCCCCCAGTTCCTGGTCGATGCCGATCCGTAGCACGCCACCGGCCGCCAGCTGGGCGAGCACCGACTGCGGGTCGCATTGCCCCAGGTCCAGTGCCTGGGCCTGGGCATCCAGCCATTGACTCAATTGCGTATCGAGCATGTGATTTCTCCTTGAAAAAGGCGCCGCCAACCTGCCGGCGCCCTGGCTCATTGACCTTGCGCGGACCAGCGATACTTGGCCAGCTCGGGGTTCAGTTCAGTACCGGCGAATACGTTGGCGAAGTTGCACAGGGTCGCCAGGCTGATGCCCAGGATCACCTCCAGGGCATTGCCTTCGCTGTATCCTGCGGCCTTGAATTCGGCGTAACGCTGGTCGCTGACCTTGCCGCGGGTGGCGATGACTTCCCGGGCGAAGGCCGCCAGGGCCTCCAGCCGGGCCTCGGGCAAGGTGCTCTGCTCACGCAGGGCGCTGACCACCGGATCGGCGAGTTTGGCCTTGTTCAGGGCCACGGCGGTATGACCTGCGACACAAAAATCGCAACCATGGGTGGTCGCGGCAATCAATTGCACCACTTCACGCTCGGCCAGGCTCAGTTCGGACTTGGCGTTGAGTCCCGAGACCGTGACATAGGTTTCCAGGGCAGCCGGGGCATTGGCCAGGATGCCCAGCAGGTTGGGAATGTAGCCTGAGTTCTTCTGGGCGTTTTCCAGGAATGGCCGGGCCGCTTCTGGAGCGCTGGACAAGGTGTGTAGAGTGACGCGGGACATGGAGTGGACTCCTGCTGTGTAGGTGTGCGTCAAGTCTGTTGGTTATAAGAATTCCGATCCATATTCTAAAGTAGCGATTACTTGCTCCTGAGTATTTCCCTTAGATGATTTCGTCGAACCCAATGGTTGATTGGTTATTAGAAGGCCTGGAGCTGGACGCCAGCCTGTTCCACGTCGGACGCTACTGCGGCGGCTGGCATGCCAGTACCCAGGGCCTGGCCCGGGCCAGTTTCCACCTGATCGTGCAGGGGCACTGCTGGCTGCATATCGACGGGCTGTCCCAGGCGGAGCGCCTGGAAGCTGGTGATGCGGTGTTCCTGTTGCAGGACCTGGACTACCGGTTGTCCAGCGCGCAGCAAGCCTCCCAGGCGCAGCAGTTGCCACGCCTGCCCATGGGCGCCCTGGACCTGGGCGCCCAGGATGGGGTCGGACTGGTGTGCGGTTTCTTCCACTTCAAGTCCGGGCTGTCGTCGCTGATCATCGAGGGCTTGCCCGGCTGGATCGTGCTGCGCGCCGGCGATCCATCGCTCGCCGCGGCCCGGGCCCTGTTCCAGCTGATTCTCGAGGAATGCCGGCGCGACCCCGCACCATCCGCCGCCCTGCTGGAGCGCCTGAGCCACTTGCTGTTCCTGTATGTGCTGCGCCAGCAAGTCAATGATCGCCAGGACCTGGGTGGCCTGGTGGCGCTGGCCCGGCACCCGGCCTTCGCGTCGTTGCTCGAGCAGTTGATCCAGCATCCCGGCCAGCCCTGGCCCCTGGAAAGCATGGCGGCCCTCACCGGCCTGTCGCGCTCGGCGTTCTTCAAGCGCTTCAACGAACTGGCCGGGCAATCACCGGGGCAGGTCCTGCTGGCCTTGCGCATGCGCCATGCCTGCCAACTGCTCAAGGCCAACCAGACCGTTGAACAAGCCGGCGCCGCCGTCGGTTACCAGTCCATCGCCGCCTTCACCCGAGCCTTCACCAAGGCCGTGGGCCTGCAACCGGGGGCCTATCGCAAGCAGCATGAAGGACGTTGAGCCTCAGGAGCGGCTCGGGCAACCCAGCGACCGTGGCTGGCGCAAGGCCAGGGCGCAACAGCACGCCGCGACCAGGGTGATGGCAGCCATTACCTGCAGCAACTGGGCGAAAGCCTGGCTATAGAGCTGCCACAGCAAGGGCTGCGACAACGCATCGGCCAGCGCCGGCAGCACGGCCCCATCCCCCATGGCCAGGGCGGTGGCCGCAGCCGCCACGGCACTTGGGTCATATCCCGGCAAGCCGTTGGCCAATCCGCCGACGAGCAGGGCCTTGAGCAAGGCCAGGCCGGCCGCCACGCAGATCGCTTCACCGCAGGCGCGCAGGGTGGTGAAGATGCCCGTAGCCATCCCGGCCCGCTCCACCGGCACCACACTGACCGACAGATCATCCATCAGCCCCCAGGGCAGGCCGGTGCCGATGCCGATCACCAGCAGCGGCCAGAGCAGCGCCATGGCCGGCTGCCCCACCGGCACTTGGCTCAACCAGAGCAGGCCGCCGGCAGCGATCACCAGGCCCAGGCACGACAGGCTGGCCGCGCTGCACCAGCGAACCAGCAGGCCCGCCACGAACGGCACCAGCGCCATCGGCGCCGACAAGGCGATCATCATCGCCCCGGCACGCCAGGGGCCCAGGCCTTCGATGCCGATCAGGCGCAATGGCAGGAGAATCAGCAGGACGATGAAGCACACGGCGGTCGCCACCGGCAACAGCTGGATCCCGATGAACCGTCGGTAACCGAACAGGCTCAGGTCCAGCATTGGCCGCCGGTGCCGCAACTCGATGTGGATGAACAACCCCAGGCTCAGTGCTGCGCCCACCAACAGGCCCAGGACCCGCAGGCTACCAAGGCCATCCTGGGGGATCTGCATGATGGCGAACGTGAGCGATACCAGGAAGGTGCTGAAGGTGAAGATGCCTGACTTGTCCAGTGCCTGGGCTCCGGGGTCGCGGCTCTCTTGCATACGCGGTACACCGAAGATCAGCACCGCGCCACCTATCACCGCCCCCAGCAGGAAGATCGATTGCCAGCCCGCTAGCTGTACCAGGGCCCCGGCAATTACCGGCCCGGAGGCCAGGCCCAGGCCGAAGGCGCTGCCCAGCAGGCTGAAGGCCCGGGTCCGGGCCCGACCTTCGAACGCCTGGGCCAGGGCCGCAGCGCCGGCTGCCATGGCCAGGGCCGCCGCGAATCCTTGCAAGCCCCGCAACAGATCCAGCAGCCAGACCTCGCGGCAGAAGCCGATCAGCAGCGACAACGCGGTGAAACCGGCCATGCCCAGGACGAAGACGCGCTTGCGCCCGTAGCGATCGGCCAGGGTTCCGGCCAGCATCACCGAACTGCCGAAGCTCAGGGCGAAGGCGTTGATCACCCAGGCCAGGGCCACCGGGCCGCCGCCCAGGGCTTGCTCGATGGCGGGCAAGGCCATGGCCGGGCCGGTGTACTCCAGGGGCAGGATCAGACCGGCGGCGCAGACCGCGAACAAGATCCAGTAACGATCGGTAGCTGAGGGAGAAGACATGGGACCAGGCTCGAAATCCAGTGAGCCTGTGATGCTATTACTGCGTTTTATGCATTGACATGACCGCCACGTCAAAATCAAATTGCGCCATGCGCAAGAATCCAGACAACGCCGCATGGCGGATATTTTTCCGGGTAGTGGAGCGCGGCAGCCTGACCCTGGCCGCCGAGGACCTGGCCCTGGAGCCCTCTTCGGTCAGCCGCCAGCTCACCGCCCTGGAGCACCGGCTCAATACCCAGTTGCTCAATCGCAGCACCCGCAAGATCAGCCTGACACCGGCCGGCACCCGGGCCTATGAACAGATGCGCCCGTTGCTGGAGGAGATGGACGCCTTGCTGGCCAGCCTCGACCAGGGCACTCCCGAGCTCTCTGGACGCCTGCGAGTCAGCGCCCCGGTGGCCCTGGGCGAACGTCATGTCAGCACCTGGCTCGCCGGTTTCCAGCGCCAGCATCCGGCCCTGGTCCTGGACCTGGTGCTGTCCGACCGGGCGCTGGACCTGATGGCCGAAGGCATCGATGTCGCGCTGCGGGTGGGCCACCTGCGGGCCTCGTCCCTGGTGGCCCGCCCCCTGGGACAGTTATCCCATGGCCTGTACGCCAGCCCTGGCTATCTGCGAGTCCATGGCGCCCCACTCCAGCCAGCGGATCTGGGCGAACATCGGGCGCTGGTCTACTCCTGGATGACCGAGCAGAACCCGAGCCAGCTGCTGCTCAGCCAAGCCGGCGAGGTGGCGAAAGTCGAGCTCAAGGCCAGCTTCTTCCTCAACAGCCTCGGCGCCATCCATAGCGCCCTGCTGGCCGGCGCCGGACTGCACGCCGGGCCGGACTGGCTGCTGGCGCCGTCGGCACGCCGTGGAGAACTGGTGAAACTCCTGCCCGACTGGCAACTCCCCGCCCTGCCGGTACACCTGATGCGCCTGCACAGCCGTTTCGTGCCCCAGCGCATCAGCGCCCTGTGCGATTGGCTGGAGCAGTGCTGGCAGCAGCTGGAAGACTTGCGCTGAGCGTCAGTTCAGCGCCGATGGGCCAGGGACCTGACCAGGCGATCGCCGGCACTCTGCACCCCCTGGACCAGCAGCACCAGGATCACCACAGTGGCCACCATGACCTGGTTGTTGAAGCGCTGGTAACCGTAGCGGATCGCCAGGTCCCCCAGGCCCCCGCCACCAATGACCCCGGCCATGGAAGAAAAGCCGATCAGCAGCACCAGGGTCAGGGTCAACCCGGCCAGCAGCGCCGGCAGCGCCTCGGGCAGCAGCACCTTGCCGATCACATGGCCGACATGCCCACCCATGGCCAGCACCGCCTCGATCCGGCCCTTGTCCACCTCGTCCAGGGCGTTCTCGACGATCCGGGCGAAGAACGGGAAGGCGCCGATGCTGATCGGCACCACGGCGGCGGTGCTGCCCAAGGTGGTCCCCACCACCAGCCGGGTCAGGGGGATCAGGGCGATCAGCAGCACCACGAAGGGCAGTGAGCGCCCCAGGTTGACCAACATCCCCAGCAAGCGGTTGAGTCGCACCATGGGGAGCAGCCCGTCCTGACGGCTGACGAACAGCAAGATGCCCAGGGGCAGGCCGATCAGCACAGTGAACAGCGCGGCCAGCAGCACCATGTACAGGGTTTCGCCGGTGGCGTTGAGCAGCAGTTGCGCCAGTTCGGACCCATCCAGTGCCAGGCTCATAGCCGCTCACTCCGCACACCGCGCTGGGCCAGGGCGCCCAACAGCTGCTCGAAGCGGCCTGGGTCCGCCGCGCCGGCAGCGATACGCAAGCGCCCTACCCGCTGGCCGGCCACGGTCTCCACGCCGGCGGCCAGGACCTGCAGCTTCAGCGCCTGCTGCTGGCTCAACTGTTCCAGTAGCGGCGCGGCGCGCTGGTTATCGAAAAAGGTCAATTCGGCCTGCAGTTGCTCGCCTGCCACAGGCAGGTTGTAGCCCGGCAGCAGTGCCCGCCCGAGCGCGGACTGCGGGTCCGCCAGCAGGCGCTCGATCGGCCCGCACTCGAGCAACTGCCCGGCAGCCAGCGAGGCCGCGTGGCTGCAGATCGCGCGCACCACCTCCAGTTCATGGGTGATCAGCACTATGGTCAGCCCCAGCTCACGGTTGATCCGTTGCAGCAGTTGCAGGATCGAGGCCGTGGTGTCCGGATCCAGGGCACTGGTGGCCTCGTCCGAGAGCAGGTAGCGCGGACTGGCCGCCAGGGCGCGGGCAATACCTACTCGTTGCTTCTGGCCACCGGACAACTGCGTGGGAAACGCCTGGGCCTTGTCGCCCAGCCCCACCAGTTCCAGCAACTCCAGGACCCGGGCGCGGCGTTGCGTCTTGGCCAGGCCGGCGATTTCCAGCGGTACCGCGACGTTATCCAGCACCGTGCGTGAATGCAGCAGGTTGAAGCCCTGGAAGATCATGCCGATGCGCTGGCGCTGGCGACGCAACTCGGCCCCGGACAGGCGGCCCAGGTCCTGGCCATCCACCAGTACCCGCCCGCTGCTGGGGCGCTCCAGCAGGTTCAGGCAGCGCAACAGGGTGGACTTGCCGGCACCACTGCGGCCGAGGATGCCGTAGATCGCTCCGTCGGGAATCTCCAGCGATACCTGCTGCAAGGCCGCCGGCTGGCCGTCACCGTAGCTCTTGCCCAGTTGCTGGACCTGGATCATGGCTGCTGGCTCGCGACCGGGAGTACCGAGCCGGCGAAGGTCCGGGTGATGAAACCGGCCACTTCGGGCGATGCCAGGTCCTTGGCCAGTTGGCGAATACGGGGATCGTCCTTGAGCTCGGGCGTGGTCACCAGGATATTGGCATAGGGGTTGTGCTCGGCCTGCTCCAGGCCCAGGGCATCCTTGGCCGGCACCAGCCCGGCCTCCAGGGCGTAGTTGCCGTTGATCACCGCCAGGTCCACGTCCTCCAGGGCCCGGGGAATCTGCGGCGACTCGATCTCGAGGATCTTCAGGTGCCGTGGGTTCTCGGCAATGTCCTTGGCAGTCGCCTGGTCGCGGGCCGGATCGCTGAAACCGGGCTTGAGGCGGATCAACCCATGGTCCTGCAACAGGTAAAGGGCGCGGCTAAGGTTGGTGACGTTGTTGGGCACCGCCACCGTACCGCCCTGGGGCACCTGGTCGAAAGCCTGATGCCGCCGGGAATAGATGCCCAAGGGTTCGATATGTACGCTGGCCGCCACCGCGAACGGTTGCCCGAGGGCCTGCTCCTGGGACTTGAGGTATGGCAGGTGCTGGAAGTAGTTGGCGTCCACATCGCCATGGGCCAGCAGCTCATTGGAGTTCACACCGTTGGGAATCTCGATCACCTTGAGCTCCAACTGGGGGTCGAGCTTTTGCACATAGGCGAGGATCTGGGCGTGGGGCACCGGGTCGGCGGCGACTCGCAGCGGTTGCGCGGCGGCGCCCAAGGGGCCGAGCCCGATCAGCAACGCCAGGGCGGACAGATAGGTCTTCTGCATGGGCAATGTCCTTGATCGACGAAAAGGTCAGGCACTCACGGCCTTGGGCACCAGGGCATCGGCATAGAAGCGCCGGGCCACATCCGGATGCGAACGCAGGCGGCCCTTGAGGTAGTTCCAGCCAACGTCTCGAAACAGCGGGTTGTGCGGGTCGCTGGCCGGGCCGCGGGCTTCGTCTCGCAACGCTGCGGGCAGTGGATACAGCGGCACTCGGGCATCCAGCTGGGCGCCGAGGAAAAACGCCAGGGACAGCCGCTCGCGCCCCGCCGGTGGCGACAGGACCCGGTGCACGGTAGCCCGCAGGTAGCCATGGGTGGCCAGCTCCAGCAGCTCGCCGATGTTCACCACCAGGGTGCCGTCCCGTGGCGGGGCATCGATCCAGCGGTCCTCCTCAACTTGCACTTGCAAGCCCGCCTGCTGGTCTTGCAACAGGAAGCTGAGGAACCCCGAGTCCTTGTGCGCCCCGACGCCCTGGTTGCTCTGCCCGGGCACCTGGCCCGGATAGCGGATCAGCTTGATATGTTCGTTGGGACGCTCACCGTACAGCTCATCGAATGCGGTCTCCGGCAACGACAATGCCAGGGCGAAGGCGCGCAGCAGGCGCAGGGACATGCCGGTCATCGCCTGCTGCCACTGAAGCAGCAACGGCTTGAATTCAGGCAACTGCGCGGGCCACTGATTGGGTCCTTGCAGGCGAACCCAGGGTGGGCTGTGCGGCTCCAGGTCCAGGGCCGGGCGCTCGGCTCCCAGGTCGAACTGTTCGCGCAGGTCCGGCTGGCCACGGGTGATTTCCGAGGCCGCGCGGGTGTAGCCACGAAAGTGCGGCGAGTGGATCATGTCCACCGCAGCCTTGTCGGCCTCGGGCAAGGCAAAGAAGGCCCTGGCCTGGTCCTGCACTCGACGCAACAGCTGGCTGTCGAGGCCATGTCCTTTGAGGTAGAAGAAACCGACATCCCGCGCCGCCTGGCGCAGGTCGTCGAGAAAGGCCTGGCGCGGTTCGGGCGTGGCGTCCAGCTGGGCCAGATCCAGGACAGGTAATGCAGTGATATCCAGCGAATGCGGCATGTTTCACTCCCCTGTGAATGATCATCTCCGAAGAGCGGTGCCTCAGAGCTTGGCGAGGGACACCTCGGTGGACTTGACGAAGGCGATCACCTCGCTGCCGACCTTGAGCTCCAGGTCGCGCACCGAACGCGTGGTGATCACCGAAGTGACGATGCCCGAAGCGGTCTGTACATCGATCTCCGAAACTACCTGGCCCTGGTGGATCTCCTTGATCACGCCCTTGAACTGATTGCGTACGTTGATCGCTTGAATGGTCATGCGGGCACATCCTCTGTTGGCACCGGACTCAGGAGTTGAGCGGCTGGCGATTAACATGCACCTTCGCTCAAATCCTTAAAAGGAATAAATAATTAGAACTTTATTCTTTTTAGAGATATGAAAGATTCCACCGTCTTGCTTTCATTCCCACGCCTTCGGTGCTTGACCGGCACTGGACGCTTTGTTTCCCTGTGCCCTTCCCTCATCGATCCACAGATGCCAGGAGATAGTCATGCGCAGGTTGCAGCTCGCCGGTATGCAGGTTCCAGTCATTGGCCAAGGCACCTGGCGAATGGGCGAGGATCCTCGGCAACGAGACCGGGAAGTCGCGGCATTGCGCGGCGGCCTCGACCTCGGGCTGAGCTTGATCGACACCGCCGAGATGTACGGCGAAGGCGGCGCCGAGGAGGTGGTCGGCCAAGCCATTGCCGGGCGGCGCGACGAAGTCTTCCTGGTCAGCAAGGCCTATCCCCACAACGCCGGCCGCAAGAGCCTGCCCCAAGCCTGCGAGCGCAGCTTGAAGCGCCTGGGCACCGAGGTCATCGACCTGTACCTGCTGCACTGGCGTGGCCAGTATCCGCTGGAGGAAACGGTCGCGGCCTTCGAGCGCTTGCGCCAGGACGGCAAGATCCGCCGCTGGGGCGTCTCCAACTTCGACGTGGCGGACCTGGACGAGCTCGATACGCCAGCCTGCGCCACCAACCAGGTGCTGTACAACCTGGAATCCAGGGGGATCGAGTTCGACCTGTTGCCAACCTGCCAGCGACTGGGAATGCCCCTCATGGCCTACTGCCCGATCGGCCAGGGTGGCGCCTTGCTGGCCGAACCAGTGCTGCAACAGGTGGCACGGCGCCACGGCGTTACACCGGCCCAGGTGGCCCTGGCCTGGCTGTTGCGCCAGGACGGCGTACTGGTCATTCCCAAGGCCGTGCATCCCGAACACGTGCGCCTCAATGCCGAGGCTGGCGAGGTGCAGTTGCAACCCCAGGATCTGCAGGAGCTGGACCAGGTGTTTCCGCCCCCTGCTCGCAAGCAGCGCCTGGGAATGGTCTGAGCCAAGTCCGCACTAAGCACAGGCAATGCTCCTGGTGAACGAACAACACTCGCCATGACACCAGGCAGGCCGTGGCCTTGTACTCAGACAAATCTAATTTGCCGTCGATGATTTAAGAATTGTCTGATGCCGGCCTGTCATGCCCACAATTACAGTTGGCGCATGAGATTAAAAAGCTATCTACATCAGATCAATCCTCTATTTTCCTCTCCCGAAGCAGCCCGCCGGCTGCTTCGTGTCGTTGCGCTGATCTTTCTCATCGTCCTGCTGGGCGCCGTCTACAACTTCCTGCGCTCGACCCTCAACAATGAACTGTCCCAGCGACGCAGCTACATGAGCAGCGCCATCACCGAAGCCCAGGCATTCTTCACCACCCGTAAAGCCCTGCTGGAAAGCCTCAGCCTGGCCGCCGTGTACCAGCCCCAGCCGATCACCGACGACCTCGCGCCAAGCAACGACGCCTCCGAAGAGATCCACCTGCGCCTGGGCTCGCCCGGCGAACACCAGTGGGGCCTCTGGCTCACCCAGCGCATGCGCGACTATCTCGAGCACAAGCAACTGACGCTGTTGTACGTCCACGCCGGGCCACAATACGAAGTCCAGCAGCTATTCAGCCCCCATCCGGAAACCACCATCCTGCCCCGGCCCCTGCTCACCAGGCTGTCCAGCCTGACACCCGGCGAAGTGCCCATGGGCGATGAGCTATGGCTGACGGATCATTCTTCCGGAGCGGCTCGGCTGTACATCTTCACCCGCCTCGACGAACGCTTCGCCGACTCCGGCTGGCTGGGCCTGGAGATGGACGGTAGCAGCGTCTCCGAAGCCCTGCAGAACCAGGACGCCGGTGACTTCATGATGTTCAGCTCCCTGGGCGGACTGCTCCTGAGCAGCACCCCCAACCTCCAACTGATCGAAGCCGTGCAGCGGATCAAGGGTGAGAGCTTCTTCGGTTTCCTGGGCAGCCGCTGGTGGCCCGACCATGTAGTGATCCGCAAACAACTCGGGACTTCCGACTGGCAGTTGGTGTACTCCTTCGACCTGTATGCCCTGCTTAGGACTCTCTTCCCCCAGTTGCTCGCCGCGTTGTTCATCAGTCTCTTCGGCATGGCCCTGATCGGCCTGCTGACCCACTGGATCGAGGTGCGCCTGATCGCTCCGGCACTGCATCGGATCCAGGCCCTGATCGAAAGCGAGGCGTTCAGCCGCGATGTGATCCAGATCGCTCCCGTGGCCCTATGCGTACTGCGCCGCAGCGATGGCCAGGTGGTGTTGGAAAATGCCCTGTCCCAGCAATGGCTGGGCAATGGCAGCGAACGCCAGCAGTTGTGCACCGGCTGGATCGCTCGGGCATTCGAAGCCAATCGCTCCGACGGCTCGGACTATTTCGAGACCGCTGGTGGCCGCCACCTCTATCTCAGCTCGGCACCCACCCGCTACAAGGGCGAAGACGTGCTGTTCTGCGCGTTCAGCGACATCACGGCACGCAAGCAGATCGAGGCCACCCTGGAAGAAGCCAGGCGCCTGGCCGATACCGCCAATGAAGCCAAGACGCTGTTCCTGGCCACCATGAGCCACGAGATCCGCACGCCTCTGTACGGAGTCCTCGGAACCCTTGAGCTGCTGGCGCGCACCCACCTTGACGAGCAACAACGGGATTACCTGCGGGCCATCGAAGGCTCCTCCGGCACCCTGCTGCAACTGATCTGCGACGTGCTCGACGTATCCAAGATCGAGGCCGGGCAACTGGCCCTGGAACTCAGCGAGTTCAACACCCTGGAGCTGGTGTACGAACTCGTCCAAAGCTATGCCGCAGCTGCCCGGGCCAAGGGCCTGCAACTCTATGCCTGTATCGATCCGCAATTGCCGGAGATGCTGCTGGGCGATGTCACGCGAATCCGCCAGATCCTCAGTAACCTGTTGAATAACGCGGTCAAGTTCACCGACTCGGGACGCATCGTGCTACGAGTCGGGGGTGGCCACCGCGATGGCTCGCACAGCGACTTGGTCTGGCAAGTATCCGATACCGGCCGGGGCATCTCCCGGGACGATCAGGCAATGATCTTCGAGCCTTTCTACCAGACCGGAGGCAACACCAACGTCGTCGCTGGCACCGGCCTGGGCCTACCGATTTGCCAGCGCCTGACCCTGTTGATGGGGGGCTCACTGCGCATGGTGAGCGAGCCGGGACTGGGCAGCAGCTTCAGCCTCACCCTACCGCTGGAAGCTGGCACCGCCTCGCCACGACTCATGCCCGCCAGCCCGTTGCCTGCGCGGATGATCCACGTGATATCGCCGGTCCGCGAACTGGCCGAGTCGGTGACCGGCTGGCTACGTCGTTGGGGCGCGCGGGCCCAGGTCGGCCTGTCGGGTTGCAGCGGCCATGACAGTGACAGCGTCCTGATCGAAGTACACCCCGGTATCCTGGAGCAAAGGCTGGAACCCGGCTGGACCGGGCCGCTGGTACTGGCCTGCGGTGACGGTCACCACGCGACACCCACCCACGAAGGCGCCTGGCAGGTCAACAGCAACGATCTGCGGGGGATCCACCAGGCCGTCAGCCAGGCCCTGGGAGTCTGGGTCAACCACGACGAACACCACCACGACAGTCGCGACCTGAAGAAACTCAGCCTGCATGTGCTGGTGGTCGAGGACAACCTGATCAACCAGTTGATCCTCAAGGACCAGCTGGAAGAACTGGGCTGCAGCGTGGAGCAGGCGGCCAACGGTGAAGAAGCGCTAGGCATCTGGGAGAACGGGGATTTCGACGTGGTGCTGACCGATGTGAACATGCCCAGGCTCAACGGCTACCAGCTAGCCAGGGAGCTGCGTCGTCGCGGCTGCTCGGCCCCCATCATCGGGGCGACGGCCAATGCCATGCGCGGAGAAGAACAATTGTGCTTCGACGCCGGGATGAATCATTGCCTGGTCAAACCCTTTGTATTGAGGGCGTTGTTCAACTACCTGGCACTGTATGAAAAAACCGCCCATGAAGCTGCGAAACACTTCGAGCGCCGAAAGATCGCGGCTCCCGGAACTCGACATTCTGGCGCCCCGCCACCTGGCGGCGAACCTCGGCGCAGCAAGCCGCCACCGGCCTGGACGGTAGCCCCACGACCGGGCGCCGGCTGACTCGCAGGGAACTGGCCTGCGGTGTGGCCCATCCGGCACTGATCTCCTCCCACCCTCTGTCCCGGCCCTCTTCGGGACCTAGAACCGTATTCAAAGAAACAGCCCCGTCAGCGGGTCTTAGCCATGTGTTCGGTATATCAGTGATGAAGTCCCCCACTCTCTTTCCAGATTGCCTGGTTCGCTGCCAGCCACGGCTAAACCTGGGCTTGTTGATCCTGCTCGGGCTGGCCCTGCTGTGCACCAGCCTGGGCTGGACAACGGTGTGCTTGGTGGAACGTCAGTCCGATACGCTGCGGGTGCACTTCATCCGGTTGATGGAGAACATCCAGGAGCAGGAACTGTTCCTCAAGCGTGCGGCGAGCCTCGCTCTGGCCAGTTCGTACCAGGCCAATACCCGCTATCCGCTGCGATTACCTACCGCCTTCGCGCCTCTGGTCCATGGCAGCTGCGCTGATCGGCCCCGGTCGGGCTCCATGGTCCCGCACCGCCCACTGGTTACCAACGACCTGCCGCGACTGCTCATGGTGGGCATGCATTTGTCGACGTTCTATCGAAGTTTCTGGTCCGGGTCCCACTACAGCCCACCCAAGGTGCTGCTGCTCAATGCCTGCAGCGGTTTCGACCTGGCTACCCTCGCGCCTCGTGTCCGCTCTGAAAAGCTGGACGCCCGTGCTGATACAGACGCTCCGTCGGTGCCGGAGCTGCGCCTGGCGCTACTGAAGCAGCGACGCCTCGTCGCGCAACCGGTTGACTGGCAACCGTATTCCCAATCCGGCTCGACCGGCAGCGGCGCCCAACTGCTGGCCCACATCACCCTGCAGCTGGCTCCGACACAGCTACAGGTAATGGGAGCCGACGGCTGGATGAAGATGGTCTCGCTGCTGGCACTGGACCAAGCCGGCAAGCTGGAGGGTCTCCTGAGCGCGCCGGTCTATGACGACTTCACCCTGATCGACCCGGCAGGCACCGTGCTGGCCGGTTCCCTGGGCTCGACCACGACCCTGCACGATGGCGCGAATTTCGACCGCCAGGGCGTCATCCTGAAGTTCACCAGTCACACTCCTCCATGGACCGGTCTCTACCGCATCAGCTACCGCAACCTCTACGGGCAAGCACCACGGGCCATGACCTGTCTGCTGGGGTTGGTATTGGGAGCGGTCGCCTGGGGCTGGGGAGCCAGCCACTGGCAACGCAATCGCAAGCCAGTCGCGCTACACCCACACCATGAGCAAGTGGTGGAAAGCGAAGCCTTCAGCCACACCCTCATCGAGAGCGCCCTCACGGGCCTGTGCGTAGTTCGCCGAGAAGACTTCAAGCTCCTGCTGGAAAATCCCTACGCTCGGCAAGGAGCAGGCAGCAGCGGCCTGCTATCGATGCTGGCACAGGACCCGCAACGTATCGACGACGGCGAGACCTGCCTGGTCGTCGGAGGGCGCCACTTGCAGGTGAAGTTCGTCGCGACGCGCTACCAGAACCAGGACGCGGTGCTCTGCACCTTCAATGACATCAGCCAGCAAGTTGAAAACAGCCTGGCGCTGAAGCTGGCCACGCAGGCGGCGGACCAGGCCAGCGAAATCAAGGCCCGGTTCCTGACGATCATGAGCCAAAGACTGCGGACACCGCTGTACGCAGCACTGGGGACCCTCGAACTGCTCGGCCTGACGCCACTGGATCCGCGCCAGACCAACTACCTGCACACCAGCCAGCGCTGCTCGAATGCCCTGCTCCAATTGATCAGCAATGTTCTCGACATCTCTCGGATCGAGGCCGGGCATATCGGCATCGCTCCCGTGGAGTTCTGTCCGCTGGACGTGGCGGAGGCAGCCCTGCAGGAGTTCGCGGCCGCGGCCCAGCAGCGAGGGCTGCAACTCTACGCCTCCATCGATCCCCAACTGCCAGACCTGTTATGGGGAGACGCCCGGCGGATTCGCCAGGTACTCGACAACCTGCTGGGCAATGCCATCAAGTTCACCGACAACGGCCGGGTGGTGTTGCGCCTCCGGCTGCTGGGATCGATCGGACAGCAAGCCTGCATCGAATGGCAGGTCACCGATACCGGCATCGGCATCCCCGCGGCAAAGCAGGCGCATCTGTTCGACCTGCATCAGCAGTTGAACGATGTCTCCAGTCGTGCCGGCTTTGGCCTGCCCCTGTGCCATCGGCTCTGCACCCTGATGGGTGGACAATTGCAGGTCACCAGCGAACCTGGATTGGGCAGCAGTTTTTCCGTGCGCCTGGAGATGCCGCGCCTGCCCGGCTCCTTGCCAGGCCTGACGCCCCTTCCGGACGGGCCTCCCGTGCACGTCCGGGCACCAGTACCGGAATTGACGAAAAATATCTGCGACTGGCTCAACCGCCTGGGCATCCAGGCCTCGCCCGCGCCTGCCGAATGGAGCCAGCAGCCGCAACACCGGGTCCTGGTCGACCTGCTACCCCGGACAGCCCTGTACTCCTGGCCAGGACCGCGGGTCAGCGCGCTGTGCGACCCATCCCAGGAACGACAATCCCGGGACCAGGAGTGGATAGTCAGCGCATACGATATCCGGGCCATCGCCAAGGCGGCCTCCCGGGCCCGCCAGGGACAACTCTCTGCCCAAGCCCCGGCGGTCGATGTCACCAGGAACCCGTTGTGCCTGCATGTACTGGTGGCCGAGGACAACCCCCTCAATCAGGCGATCATCCAGGAACAACTCCAGGCGCTGGGCTGCCGGTCAACCCTGGCGGACAATGGCGAGCAGGCCCTGCAGTACTGGCAACCACGGCTGTTCGACCTGGTGCTGGCAGACCTCGACATGCCGCTCATGGACGGCTATGAGCTGGCCCGGCAATTGCGCCGGCGCGACCCACAACTACCGATCATCGGCATCACCGCCCATGCCCTGGGCGAAGAGCGCAGCCGTTGCCTCGCCGCCGGGATGAACGCCTGGATCGTCAAGCCCATGGACCTGCAGCACCTGTGGCGGCAACTGTCGCTACTCTGCCCGCCCACGGTCGATGCACTTGCGCCCCAGGCATCGGCCCCCCGACCCGGTGACCTGGAGTTCCCGCAGCTCTCTGCAAGGATGCGCCCGTTGTTCGTCGAGACCCTGAACCACGACCTGCGACGCCTGGATCACACACTCGCCAGCGTCGACCTGCAAGCTGCCGCGGAACGCCTGCACAGCATCGCCGGCGCCCTGGGGGCCGTGCAGGCTCGAGCCCTGGCCAGGGCCTGCGCCGAACTGGAGTGCCGACTGCAGGACGAGCCATGGAGCCCATCCCTGGAGCAGCAGGTCCGGCAGCTGATGCAGCGGTTGTCCGAGCTGCTGGCGTTTCTTGAATAACCAGGGGCGGTGATTGCATATGCCGCCCGTCCTACGTTCACCCAGCCGATTGGCGTACTAAACGGATTGTCTCTGTCATGGAAAAACTCAAAGTAATCATTGCCGATGATCACCCCATCGTGCTGCTAGGCATCCGCGAACTGATGGAGCGCGACGAACGCTTCGAGATCGTCGGCGAGGCGATGAGCTCAGGGGAGCTGGTTCAACTGCTGGAGAGCCGGCGCGTGGACCTGGTGATCACCGACTACAACATGCCCGGGAACTCGCCCTACGGCGACGGCCTGAAGCTGGTGGAGTTCATCACCCGTCACTTCGAACGCGTGCAGATTCTGGTCCTGACCATGATCTCCAATCCGCTGATCCTCAGCCGCCTGCAGGAATTGGGGGTCATGGGGATCATCCAGAAAAACCAGTTGCACGAGGAAATCCAGCTGGCTCTCAAGGCCGTCGCCCAGAAAGGCATCTACCGCAGCCCAATGCCCAGCAGCCACTCGGTGGTGGAGTCGAACGTGGCGCTCAACGAGCGGATCTCGGCCTTGTCGCCCAAGGAATATGAGATATTGCGCCTGTTCGTATCCGGCAAGAGCGTCAGCGAAATCGCCCGCAGCCAGAACCGCAGCTCCAAGACCAT
>NZ_JBJJLO010000107.1:0-22798 GCF_046230915.1 Pseudomonas sp. KCJK8993 | reverse complement strand
CCGCGATAAGCCCGCAAGACCCACTGGATCACTGGTTAATGTGCCTTCTCGGCACGCCCTCGGGTCCCGGGGTCATGGCCGGGGATTAGGGCACCGCCCTGGCTGGGCTGGTCGATCACCGTTCCAGTGACCAACCCCGCCTGCGCGTGTACGCGGCCACCGTGATGGCGCTGATGCGCTGGGAACAGCGCATCAGCCTGAGCCGGGTTCAGTTCCTGGGCGCCACCCTGCAGGGTAGCGCCGTGCTGGATATCGAATGCCGGCGGGTCGATAGCAACGAACCGCTGAACATCAGTGTCACCCTGCAGCTGGGGGCCAGTGCATGAACACCTTCGTCCCTATCGACCTAAACCAGCTCCCCCCGCCAATGATCGTCGAGCAGATCGACTACGAGCTGATCCTCGCCGAGCGCAAGGCCTACGCCATCAGCCTGTGGCCTGCTGACGAGCGACCAGAGATCGCCGCCCGCCTGGATATGGATTCGGAGCCCCTGGCCAAGTTGCTCCAAGAAAACGCCTACCGGGAAATGGTCTGGCGACAGCGGGTAAACGAGGCCGCGCTCGCCAATCTGCTGGCCACCGCCAAGGGCACCGACCTGGAGCAGCTGGCCGCCAACTACAACGTCAAGCGCCTGGTGGTGCAGGAGGCCAAGCCGAATGCGGTACCGCCTCAACCACGGATCATGGAAAGCGACGACAGCCTGCGCGAACGCGCCCAGATGGCCTGGGAAGGCCTGAGCACTGCCGGCCCGCGCAACAGCTACATCTTCCACGCTCGGGCCGCCGACGGCCGTGTCGCCGACGCCACCGCTGAAAGCCCATCGCCTGCCGTGGCGGTGGTGACGGTGCAGAGCCTGCTGGGCGATGGCACTGCGCCGGCGGACCTGCTCGCCGTGGTCAAAAGCTACCTCAGCGACGACGACCGCCGCCCGGTAGCCGACCGCCTGATCGTCCAAGGCGCCACCATCCTGCGCTACAAGGTCAAGGCCAAGCTCTACCCGCTGTCGAACGGCCCCGAGGCGGAACCGATCCTCGCCGCGGCGGAAAAAAGCCTGCAGGCCTACGTGTACCAGCGCCGGCGGCTAGGAATGGAGGTCACCGAATCGGCCGTGCATGCCGCGTTGCACGTCGAAGGCATGCGCAAGGTGCTGCTCGATAACTGGGGCGATATCGTCGCCACCCGCTCTCAAGCGCCGTACTGCACCGCCATCGAACTGACCCGGGGTGTCGAGTGATGGCCGGCCGGCACTTGCTGCCAAGCAACGCGACCGCGCTCGAGCGCCAGGCCGCCCTGGCCCTGGCGCAGATCCAGCGGGTACCGATTCCGCTGCGCCAACTGTGGAACCCCGACACCTGCCCGGTGGAGCTGCTGCCGTACCTTGCCTGGGCATTCTCGGTCGACCGCTGGGACAGCAAATGGCCTGAGGCGGCCAAGCGCTCGGCGATTCGCTCATCGCACTACATTCACTCGCGCAAGGGCACCATCGGTGCATTGCGGCGGGTGGTGGAGCCGTTGGGCTATCTGATCGAGGTGCTGGAGTGGTGGCAAACGGTGCCAGAAGGCGTTCCGGGCACCTTCGCTATCAAGATCGGCGTACTCGAAACCGGCATCACAGAGGAGATGTACCAGGAGCTCACCTGGCTTGTGGATGACGCCCGCCCCGTCACCCGGCACCTGACCGGAATGGCAATCAGCCTTGAGACCACCGGGGGGTTCAACATCTTTGCCGGCTTTGCGGACGGGGACGAAATCGACGTGTATCCGCCCCTGCTGCACGACATCGTCGCGACCGGGGTCCTGGGCATCCCCGGTCGCGAGTCCTCAACCGACAGCGTCGATGTGTACCCACCCACCTCGGGGGCCATTGCCCTGACTTGCTACATCGGCGCCCCTGGGCGTGAACATTCCATCGACTACCTGGACACCTACCCATGATCGACCCGAACAGTCAGTTCTTCGCAATTCTCACTGCGGCGGGTGAGGCCAAGCAGGCCAACGCCGATGCCCTGGGCATTCCATGGAAGCTAACCGAGATGGGGGTGGGGGATGCCAACGGCACCGACCCTATCCCCGATCGTTCGCAAACCCGGTTGATCAACGAGCGCCGGCGGCGACCGCTCAACAAGCTGTCGGTGGATCCGGCTAACCCGAACATCATCGTGGCCGAGCAGATCATCCCGGCCGACGAGGGCGGCTGGTGGATTCGTGAGATTGGCTTGTATGACGCCGACGGCGCCCTGGTCGCGGTGGCGAACTGCGCGCCGAGTTACAAGCCGCTGATGTCCCAGGGCTCCGGACGGACCCAGGTCGTACGCATGAACTTCATCGTCTCCAGCGCGGGCAGCGTGGTGCTAAAAATCGATCCGGCCGTGGTGCTGGCCACCCGGCAATATGTCGATGACTCGATTGCCGACACGGTCAACCGGCAGGACGCCAAAGCGTCGGTGTTGGTGGCGACCACGGGGCCGATTCAGTTGGCCGGCACCCCGACCATTGACGGTGTCCTGGTGCCGTTCGGCTCCCGGGTGCTGGTGAAGGACCAGGCCCAGGGGAAGGACAACGGGATCTACGTCACGGCCGAGATCTGGAAGCGGGCCACCGATGCAGACAGCAGCACAAAGGTTACTCCGGGCCTGCTGGTCGCTGTCGAGCAAGGCACCGCCAGCGCTGACACCCTGTGGCTGCTGTCGACGGATGGGCCGATTGTTCTCGGCACCACGCCGCTGGCGTTCAAGAATGTGACCCAGGGCCTGGCGCCGATCAGCTCGCCGGCGTTTACCGGGGCGCCGACTGCTCCGACGGCAGCGCAGTTTGACGCCAGTAAGGCCCTGGCCACGACAGAGTTTGTGCAGCGCGCCTTAGGCAATATCGCCGGGTCCTTTTTGGCCCCCAACCTTCCGGCAACCCTGGACGCTTCTGCCGCAGGTAAACGCACCCTGATTTCATCGAGCGTTGCTGAAACCTTGACCCTTCCATCTCTGGTTGGGCTTAAGGATGGAGCGAAATACTACCTGCATAACAACAACGCGGTAATCATCACAGTCGTGGCTCAGAACGGACACAAGATCAACGCCTTCGGAGTCAATCTACTGTCGAGCTTCGCTATGCTGCCTGGCGCTACCGCAGTGCTTGTCGCGGCGGGAAATCAGTGGCTACTTGAAGAAGGTTCTGCTGCATTACAGTACGCACCTGAATTTGCAAAAAACTTCGGCACAACTGGCTTTCAAAAGCTGCCTAGCGGGCTTGTTGAGCAGTGGGGAATGGTCACAACCTCTGCGTCCGGCGATATCGACGTCACGTACCCGCTTGCTTGGACAGCCGTGCCGTTAGGCGTTCATGTATCGCCGACGATTGGGCAGGACACCGCCCGAGCAACGACGGTCATGACCGCGTTCAAACCATCCACGATTCTGACTAAGTTCAGTATCGGTGCGTTCTTGAATAATGCCCGAGTCAGCGAGGCCGTGTACTGGCGCGCCATTGGCAAGGTGTAAGGAGTGATCATGTATTTCAGTGCACAAACTGGCGGCTTTTACGATCCCGAAATGCACGGCCCATTCGAACCTGGCAACCCTTCGTGCGTGATCCCGAGCGATGCAGTTGAGATCTCTCGTGAACGGTGGGCAGAGCTGCTGGCAGGCAACGCTGCGGGCCAGATCATCACGGTGAAAAAGGGGCTGCCCGTGCTTGCCGATCCACCGCCACCGACTCCCGAGGAGCTTATTGGGCAGGAGCGGCAATGGCGGGACGGTCAGTTAATCAAGACCGATGGCGTCGTGACGCGGCATCGCGACGAGCTGGAGGACGGCGCGGCCACAACCCTAACAGCCGAGCAGTACGCCGAGCTCCAGGTCTATCGCCGAGCACTGCGAGGGTGGCCAGAGTCCGGTGAGTTCCCGCTCAGCGAACACCGACCACCGGCGCCCGTCTGGCTACCTGAGCACCTGTAACCCCCTCCCCTACAAGCCTGCGCGCTCGCTGATCCGGCGCGCGCGCGGCAGCCTGTGCACTGTCTCTCCCAATCACTGCGCAGGCAAAACCCATGGCCGATTATCTCCACGGCGTGCGGGTCCTCGAACTCAACGACGGCACCCGCCCCATTCGCACCATCCCCACCGCTGTTATCGGCCTGGTCTGCACTGCCGACGACGCCGACGCAACCACCTTCCCGCTCGACACCCCGGTCCTGTTGACCAATGTGCAGGCAGCCGTGGGCAAGGCCGGTACCAAGGGCACACTGCGGGCCTCGCTCCAGGCCATCGCCGACCAGACCAAGCCCTACACCATCGTGGTGCGGGTGAAAGAAGGCACCGATGAAGCCGCCACCACCAGCGCGCTGATCGGCACCACCACGGCCGAGGGCAAGTACACCGGCATGAAAGCCTTGCTCGCGGCCAAGGCCCGCGTCGGCATGGTGCCGCGCATCCTGGGCGTGCCAGGCCTCGACAGCCTGCCGGTGGCCACCGCCCTGGGCGCCATTGCCAAGGACCTACGCGGCTTCGCCTACATCAGCGCCTGGAACTGCAAGACCAAGGAAGAGGTGGTCGCTTACCGGGAGAACTTCGGCGGCCGGGAAATGATGGTGATCTGGCCAGAGTTCCTGAACTGGGACACTGTGACGAACAAGACCGTCACCGCCTCGGCCGTGGCCCGTGCCCTGGGCCTGCGCGCGAAGATCGATCAGGAGACCGGCTGGCACAAGACCCTGTCCAACGTCCCGGTCAGCGGCGTGACGGGCATTAGCGCCGACGTGTTCTGGGACCTGCAGAACCCCGCTACCGATGCCAACTACCTCAACAGCAACGAGATCACCACGCTGATCAATGAGGGCGGCTTCCGCTTCTGGGGCAGTCGCACTTGCAGCGACGATCCGCTGTTCGCGTTCGAGAACTACACCCGTACCGCGCAGATCCTGGCCGACACCATGGCCGCCGCGCATATGTGGGCCGTCGACAGGCCGCTCCACCCCTCCCTGGTGCGCGACATCATCGAAGGGGTCAACGCGAAGTTCCGGGAAATGGTCGCCCAGGGCTACCTGATTGGCGGTAGCTGCTGGTACCCGGACGATGCCAACGACAAGGACACCCTCAAGGCCGGCAAGCTGTTCCTCGACTACGACTACACGCCGGTGCCACCACTTGAAGACCTGACCCTGCGGCAGCGGATCACTGACCGCTACCTGATGGACTTCGCCAGCAAGATCAACAGCTAACCAGGGGCTCCCCCGCGAAGGGAGCCACCTCGCACCAGGACACCGGAGAACGCCGCCATGGCCCTGCCTCGCAAACTGAAAAACCTCAACCTGTTCAACGACGGCAACAGCTACCTGGGCGTGGCCCACTCGGTCACCCTGCCGCCCCTGGGCCGCAAGATGGAAGCCTACCGGGGCGGTGGCATGAACGGCCCGGTCAAAGCTGACCTGGGCTTCTCAGACGACGGTATCCAGTTCGAGTGGAAGACCGGCGGCCTGGATCTGATCGGCCTGCGCCAGTTCGGTTCGGTCAACGCGGCCGGCATCATGTTGCGCTTCACCGGTGCATTCCAGCAGGACGACACCGGCGACGTCAGCTCGGTCGAGATCGTTGTCCGCGGCCGGCATGAGTCGATCGAGATGGGCGATGCCAAATCCGGCGAAGACACCGAGCACAGCATCAAGACCACCTGCAGCTACTACAAGCTGACCGTGGACAACGAGGAAATCATCGAGGTCGACCTGCTCAACTTCATCGAGAAGGTCGCGGGCAAGGACATGCTCGACAAGCAGCGCACCGCCCTCGGCATCTGACCCCTTCGCCCATCCGGGCAACTAACCCTGCAACCAGGAGCACCACCCCATGAGCACTGAAGACACCACCCAAACCATCTCCGAGGCCGAGAACAACACAGTGGTCCTCGACACGCCGATCAGCCGCGGCAAGAGCACCGTCGACACCATCACCTTGCGCAAGCCCCAGGCGGGCGAGCTGCGCGGCGTGAACCTGGTCGAGCTGTTGAACATGGACGTCGCCTCACTGATCAAGATCCTGCCGCGCATCAGCACCCCGAGCATCACCTCACCCGAGGCCGCGGCGATGGACCCCGCCGACCTGCTGGAATGCGGCAGCAAGATCGCTGGTTTTTTGTTGCGCAAGTCGGTGAAGACGGAAGTATCCCTCATCGCGTAGAGGACGCCATGGCCGACCTGGCCGTGGTTTTTCACTGGGCACCGGCTGACATGGACCAGCTGGACCTGCAGGAACTGATGGACTGGCGCGAGCGCGCCAGGGTACGGAGCGCAAACGATGGCGAATGACCTCAAGCTGCAGGTGTTGCTCAACGCCATTGACCGCGCCACAGGCCCCCTGCGCTCGATCGATAAGAGCAGCATCGGCGCAGCCCGGGCATTGAAGGATGCCCGAGACAACCTCAAGCAGCTCAACGCGCAGCAGAAAGACATCAGCGCCTGGCGCACCCAGCGCGCCGCTGCCGAGCAGACCGAGCAGGCCTTGGGCGCCGCCCGTGATCGCGTGCGAGCGCTCAGCCAGCAATTCGCTGCCACAGGTGCGCCGACCCAGGCAATGACCCGGGACATGCGCTCAGCGATCCGAGAGGCGCAGCGACTCAAGCAACAGCACCAGCAACAGGACGAGCAGCTCCAGAGCTTACGCACGAAGCTCTACGACGCCGGCATCAGCACCCGCAACCTCGGGCAGGCCGAGCGTGACCTGCGTAGCAAAATCACCCAGACCAACCAGACCATAGGGCAGCAGGAAGCCAAACTCCGACGTCTTGCTGGGCAGCAAAGACAGCTCGCCAACGCGAAGAAGAGCTATGAGAAAGCTCAGGGTGTTGCAGGTGGCATGGCCGCCAGCGGTGCCGCTGGCCTCGGTAGCGGCTATGCGCTGAGCCGGCCACTGAAAGCAGCAGTAGACGCCTTCGCACCCGCCGAAAATGCCTCTACACAACTGAAAGTGTCGATGATGGCGCCCGACGGCTCCGTCGCCCCCGAGTTCGAGAAGCTGACAACTCTCGCAACCCAGCTCGGCGACCGACTGCCCGGAACGACGGCCGACTTTCAAGAAATGATGACGATGCTCCGGCGCCAGGGGCTCACGGCAACCAACATCCTGGGCGGTACGGGCGAGGCGGCTGCGTACCTGGGCGTTCAACTGCAAATGCCCGTCACGTCCGCGGCTGAGTTCGCAGCAAAAATGCAGGACGCCACCCGGACCACCGAAGGCGACATGATGGCGCTGATGGACACCATCCAGCGCACCTACTATCTGGGCGTCGATAGCGGCAACATGCTGCAGGGCTTCAGCAAGATCTCCCCGGTGATGGACATCATCAAGAAACAGGGCCTGGAGGCCAGCCAGATCCTCACCCCGCTACTGGTGATGATGGACCAGGCCGGTATGGAGGGTGGGTCTGCTGGTAACGCCTACCGGAAAATTTTCCAAGGAGCGATGGCCAACGCCAAAATCCAGAAGGCCCTGGACGATCTGAAGGCCGAGCGCGGGATCTCACTCAAGCTGGACTTCACAGACGGCAAGGGAGAGTTCGGGGGCATCGAGAAAATGTATGCCCAGTTGGAGAAGCTCAAGGGGCTGAACACAGAGGTCCGCCTCGATCTGATTAAGAGCATGTTCGGCGACGACAGTGAGACTCTGACCACCCTCAACACCATGATGGCCAAGGGTATTGCCGGCTATCGCGAAGTCGAGGGCAAGATGCAGACCCAGGCCGATTTGCGGACCAGGGTGAACGAGCAACTGTCGACGCTGGCGAACGTTCTGGAAGCTGCCGAGGGCAGCTGGACAAACGCCATGGCCGACGTAGGCAAGGTGATGGCCCCAGAACTGAAGGAGCTCATCCAGTCGCTGGGAGAGGTTGCCAACCGTGTGGGTGCCTGGGTGAAGGCCAACCCCGAATTGACTCGCCAAATCGCCAAGACCGTCGCCGGAATCGCTCTGCTGATGACCGTCATGGGCGGACTCAGCATTGGCCTGGCCAGCATGTTGGGTCCGTTCGCCATGGTTCGCTATGCCCTGACCCTATTCGGCATCAAGGGTGGAGGCGTACTCAGCCTTCTCGGGCGAGGCATCCGCGTACTGGCCGTGGCCCTGGGTGGACCGTTGATCGCAGCCATTCGCACCGTCAGCATTGCCCTCTGGGGCCTCGCAGCCAACCCTATCGCCCTGGCCATCGCAGCCATAGTCGTAGCTATCGCAGGTGCGGCATACCTGATTTACAAGAACTGGGATGCAGTGAAAGCCTATGTCATAGGGCTGTGGAACGAGATTAAGACCGGCTTCTCCGGCGGCATCGGCGGCATCATCACAGTGCTGACCAACTTCACGCCAATAGGCATCATCTACCGGGCCTTCGCCGAGATTCTGAACTACCTGGGCCTGGATCTACCGACCCGGTTTACCGAGTTCGGCAGCATGATCATCAACGGCCTAGTCAATGGCCTGATGAGTGGACTGGGCATAGTGAATGGCTATGTAACAGAGCTCTGGAACGAGATTAAGGCCGGCTTCTCCGGGGGCATCGGCGGCATCATCACGGTACTGACCAACTTCACGCCAATAGGCATCATCTACCGGGCCTTCGCCGAGGTTCTGAACTACCTGGGCCTGGATCTGCCGACCCGGTTTACTGAGTTCGGCAGCATGATCATCAACGGCCTGGTCAATGGCCTGATGAGCGGCCTGGGCGCGGTCAAGCAGACCATCACAGCAATCGGCGACTCAACCATCGGCTGGTTCAAGGAAAAGCTCGACATCCACAGCCCATCGCGGGTGTTCGCCGAGCTCGGCGGCTTCACCATGGCCGGTCTGGCCCAGGGCCTCGAGGCCGGCCAGCAGGGGCCGCTCAACGCCGTGAACGACCTGAGTCGCAAGCTGACCTCCGCAGGCAGCATGGGCCTGGGCATCGCCGCACTGCCGAACCTATCCGTTGATACCAGGGCTCCCATCACCCCCACCGCCGTGGCCACATACGACAGCCACGACACCTACGAAATCAACATCCACGCCACCCCTGGCATGGATGCCGTCGCGATTGGCCGCGCCGTCCGGGCCGAGCTGGCCCGCATTGAGAGCGAGAAAGGCGCTCGCAAGCGCAGCAAACTCGCTGACCTGGAGTAACCGCCATGATGATGGCCTTGGGAATGTTCGTCTTCAGCCTGTCCACCGCTGCCTACCAGGAGCTACAGCGGCAAACCGAATGGCGGCACGTCAGCAGTACCCGGATCGGCGCCGCGCCGGCCCGCCAGTTCGTCGGCCGGGGTGACGACTCGATCACCCTGCCCGGCGTGATCCTGCCGGAGCTGGCCGGCTCGGTTCTCAGCCTCGACACCTTGCGGCTCATGGCGAACACAGGGAAGGCCTGGCCGATGGTCGAGGGCAGCGGCCGGATCTACGGTCTGTGGGTGATCGAAAGCCTGAGCGAGACCAAGACGATATTCTTCCACGATGGCACTCCGCGGCGCCTGGAGTTCACCCTCAGCCTCAAACGTATCGACGATGACCGGATCGACCTGCTCGGCGCCGCCGCCAGCACAGGCGTCAATATCTTGAGGATGCTGCTGTGATCGATGCTGCTCTCGCCCGGGTGACGGGATTTGTCGAAGACGCCGTAGACCAGTACCGCCGCGAGACCTCCTATCCGGTGCCGGCCTTCCGCATTACGGTCGATGGAAACGATATCGCCCAGCTCATCAGCCCGCGTCTGATCAGCCTGCAGCTGACCGACAACCGCGGCATCGAGGCCGATCAACTCAGCATCACCTTGAGCGACCATGATGGGCTGCTGACCATCCCACCCAAGGGCGCTGTGCTGCGACTGTGGCTCGGTTGGAGTGATACGGGCCTGGTAGACAAGGGCACCTATACCGTCGACGAGACTGAGCATAGTGGCGCACCGGATGTGCTCAGCATCCGGGCGCGCTCTGCCGATCTGCGCAAGGGGTTGAAGACCAAACGCGAACGGAACTGGAGCAACTCGACCCTGGGTGACGTCCTGGGCGACATCGCCATCGGCAACGGCCTTACCGCGACCATTGCCGGCGCCCTGGATGGTTTGCCGATCCTGCAGTTGGACCAGGCCAACGAGTCAGACGCCAACCTGATCAGCCGGATCGGCGAGGAATTCGACGCGGTAATCACAGTAAAGGCCGGCTGCCTGATGTGCCTCCCTGCTGGTGGCGGCAAGACCGCCAGCGGCCTGGATCTACCACACATCACCCTAGTCCGGGCCGATGGCGACCAGCATCGCTACCTGCTGGCCGATCGCGACAGCTACGACGGTGTGCGGGCCTATTTCTACGACGTGAACAGCGCAAAAAAACAGGAGGCCATCGCCGGCGGCGGCGACAACCTCAAGGATCTGCGTCACACCTACAGCGACCGCCAGTCCGCCCTGCGCGCCGCCCGGGCCGAGTTCAACCGCCTGCAACGCGGCAGCGCCACCCTGAGCTACACCCTGGCCGTGGGCCGCCCGGATCTGATCCCCGAACTGACCTATACCTTGGAAGGTGTGAAACCCGAGATCGATGCGATTATCTGGTACGGCGGCAACGTACAACACAGCCTCAGCGCCGATAGCGGCTACACCGTCAGCCTGGAGCTGGAGAGCAAGCTGCCCGAGGACACCGTCGATGGGTTGGCCGAGGAGAATCGGCAGGATTACACGGGGATCATCGCTTACTACCGCGACAAGAAGACCGGTAAACAAATGACTATCACGGCAGGGGATCAGACTAAGCCACGGCGGCTGAAATGGTTGTATGCGAGTAAGACCACAGCAAAGCGAGCGGTGGACCGGGAGTGGAAGAAGATGCAAGAGGCAAAGGCAGTGTAGAACCCCGACACAGGGCCGGGGTTCTGATTGGCTACTCTTCTAACAGTACCAACACCTCTAACATTCTCACAATATCCCTCTGATGCTGACCGCTGATACTCCTGAACATCCTCAGAACATTGAGTTCTTGCTCACTCAACACCGGTGACTGTTCTACTGAGGGAGGTTGGTGGTCAACTACACAACTGCTCTCCGACATGCGATTACTCCATTCACACGTAACGGGTGCCCAGCGCCAGAATAGCGCCGCCCATTTCACCCGGGGAACAGCCGATTTTCAGCACGTTTTAGCGTGCCACTAGCCCCACCATTCACAAATTTACGTGGGACGCTGCTCGTGCGTTAGCGGAATGTCAGCCTGCAGGAGTTCATAACGCATGAACCACTGACAGAGAGGCCATTCGAGAACGTCCGACCTTCATATTTACCACCAGCTTGGACTCGCTCTACCTCTATCCCATTCTCGCCGGTAAGCAGAACCACAGCTCGCTGCGCAAGGGCAGAAGCCTGCTTACTTCTTGCCTCGTATTCAGGTTCTGTCGCGGTAACCCAGCCCACGTTTATGCGATCGCACTTAAATTCCAGCTTCATGGAAAATGTCTTGTCGCCAAAGGTGTATCCAGAGGCTTTGCAGCCTGGAGAATCTTCTTCATTGGACTGTTTGAGCACCGGAGAGCCAATGGATTTTACCGTCGCGACTTCGTCGATCTGACGAATGTCCGCCATTGCAGCGGACATACCCATTGAAAACAAAACACACGCCACCAGAGTTTTCTTCAACACGACTCTCATCCTTTGAGCTCTAGGGACTCCCCAATAGCGAGCCCCAAATATTGAGTCACTATGCCGTACCACCTGCTTTTGCCAGCGCGTAGGCCATCCTGACCAGCGACTGCCGGTCGTCGTGAGCCATGTCTCGGTAGTACTCAAGCAGATGCCATTCGTCCGCCATCACTGATTCCGCAGAAGCCGGCCTGCGTTCACCAGTGACAACGTAAAGAATGTCCACACCTTGCTCAGCAACCGCCGCTAGATATGCAGCGTCGGGGCTGCGCTCGCCCTTTTCGTAATTGAACTGAGAAGTTTTGGCTACCCCAGCAAAAGCAGCAAATTCCGCCTGGTTGAACCCCAAGCGAGCACGCTCCTCTTTTAGCCTTTCGCCAATTTTCAACAAAACGACCCCTTACGAGTTGACTATTCAACATTTGTTGAATAGCCTTTCTCTGTCATCACACGAAATCACACGAAACGAAACTATGCACAACGCCTACCCCACCGAGCAAGCATGCCAAGAGGCCCGTGCTCGCCTGGCACGCCAGGGAATCTCGGCACGAGATTGGGCACAGCAGCACACATTTAACCCATCAACTGTTTATGCGGTGCTGAACGGACAAAAGAAATGCCTACGCGGGGAAGCCCATCGCGCAGCAGTCCTGCTCGGTATCAAAGACGGCGAAATCACAAACTAGGGCCTCTGGCTCCAAGGGGAAACCAGAAGATGAAACGCCCAGTTCTAGCCACCAAGCGACAGGTAATGAGTGCGGTAATCTGCGATTACCCCGGCGGTCGCGAGTGTGCCGCAGCCCGCCTCGGCTACGAGCTCAAGAAGTTCGACAACCACGTTTACGAGAACGCCGGCAGTCGGCCGCTCAGCGATGAACAGATCCACCTACTGGAGCAGGAGTCCGGCACAACTCATCTGCCCGAGTACATCGCCAGCCTCTACGGCGGCATGTTCGTACCCCTGGCCAAACCCGAAACCCTGGACAACATCGACCTCTACAGCCGTTCGGTGAATGCCGCTGCCAAACGCGGCTATGTCGATCAAATCATCGCCAAGGCGTTGGACGACGGCGTTATCGAGCCCGGAGAGGCCGACGCCATCCTCGCCGCGCATCACCGCTACATGTCAGCGCGTCATTCCGAGGTGTTGGCCACGATCCTGCTGCACAGCAAGGAGCGCCAGCATTGAGCACCTACAAACTGGTCTGCCCTCACTGCCTGAGCCGTATGCGCATCCGCACCAGCGAGGGCACCCACATATTCCTGCGCGTGGCTTACCTGCAGTGCGTGAACGAGGCCTGCGGCTGGTCGGTGCGAGCTGAGTTCGAAATGACCCACGAAATGAGCCCCAGCGGCATGGCCAATCCCGCTGTGCGACTGCCCATCGCTGACATCGCCCTGCGCCGGGCCGCGATGCGGACCACAAACGATCAACCCGACCTGCTCGATCAACTGGAAATGGAGTGTGTGCGATGAATCACCAACAACTGCCCCACGACTACCGCAGCAGCATGCAACGGGCGGCCTACGCCTACCTGCAGCGCCATGAGGCGCAGTACTTGGTGGATTCGGATCTGCTGTACGACAGCTGCGTCCGCCACCTGACCACCGCCCTGGAAGTACCAGTGTTCATGGCCCAGCAACTGGTGCATAACGCCTGGACCGATCTGCAGGTAGCCAACCAACGCAAGTGGATAGGTGTGGACTGGAACAGCAGCCCTGGCGGAAACGTTGTGCACCTGATCGATATCCGGGCCGGGCTGCGCTACCCGGTACCGGCAAGGCTGCTACCGCAAGCCTTGCTCGACAAGCACGACCCAGCGCACAAGCACCACCCTCGATAACCCCCGTTTAAAACACCCGCCCTACCCCGCTTCCCGTGGGTTTGGGTGAGCTTTGCCCGAAATCCGAGGTGGACCATGGAAATCGACATCGACATCACCGCAAAACTGCCCCGTGGCCAGGCCGAAGCGCTGCTCCAGGCGCTGCGTGCCGACTACAGCGCCCAGTTCAACGAGCATTGGTATGACGACCGCTTTCGCCTGATCCCCGCGGGTTTGCGGCACGGCTCGCTACTCGCGGCCTTTCCTGTGATGGCCGCACAGAAGCGCCTGATCGGCGCCCTTAAACACAGTCTCAACGAAGTGAAGTAAGCCACGATGGAAATGGAAGAAAAGCTGCGAGCCGACGTAATCAGACGCCTTGAACGCGATTACGGCCTCAAGCACATGTCTGGCACCAAGTACATGCGCAAGGGTAAGTGTCCAGCTCCACGGTGTGGGCAAAACACGCTGTACACCTTGCACGATGCGCCCTGGATGTTGATCTGCGGTCGGCCGGAAAAGTGCAACCACCGTGTGCACGTCAAGGACCTCTACGACGATCTGTTCAACGACTGGAGCAAGCTCGCACCGGCGACAGATGAAAACCCCACTGCCACTGCGCGTGCATACCTTGAGTTCAACCGCGGTTTCCGGGAGGAGCTGATCAAGGGCTGGTATAGCCAGGATACTTACTGGGACTCCAAACTCGGAATCGGCAGTGCAACCGTCCGTTTCCCCCTCGACAAGGGTGGTTATTGGGAGCGCCTGATCGACCGGCCAAGCCGTTTCGGCAAGATGAAGGCACGCTTCCGCCCTACCGGCGAAGACAGGCCGGGCTACAGCGGTGTCTGGTGGTGCCCACCCAGCCTGGATCTGCTCCAGGTCGACGAGTTGTGGATCGTTGAGGGTGTCTTCGACGCGATAGCCCTGCTGCACAACGGCATCCACGCCGTGTCGATGATGTCCAGCGCCCCCTTCCCTGCGGAATCGTTGAAGAACCTGCTGCGACTCTGCCAGGAGGCCGGAAAGCGCCCGCCCAAGTTGATCTGGGCCTTGGACAATGAGCCAGTGGCCAAGGCCAACATCCGTCGCTGGGCCAAAGAAGCTCGGGAAATGGGGTTCAAGTGCGACGCTGCCCTCGTTCCTCAACCTGACAGTAAAAAACTGGATTGGAACGATCTGCACCTGCGTTGGAAGTATCTGGACGACGAAAAGCGCGACGACCAGGTGCAGGCCGACCTCAAGCGTGCTCGCCACGAAGGCGCCTTGCTGCTAGCCGAATCGCCGGAAGACAAAGGCCTGCTCATGTACGACTGGCAGCCACGGAGCGAATTTTCGTTCTCATTCGCCAGCCGTCTCTACTGGTTCAAATTTGACCTGGACCGGTTCGACAGAAAGATGCGTGAGCTGGAAAACCCAGAGCGCCAGGAAGACATGACACTGACCGACCGCCAGAAGCGGAACAAGGCGATGCGTGACTCTGGATCTGTGGTCCGTATCGCCAACTGCTACTTCCAGGCGCTCTATAACATGCGCAACGAGCAGACGGACGAGGCCTGGTACTACTTCCGCATCGAGCGGCCCGGTAAACCGGTGACCAAGAGCACCTTCACTGCTGCTCAACTTGCGTCAGCGCCCGAGTTCACGAAGCGGCTACTGAACGTCTCCAACGGCGGCTGGTACACGGGGAGCCCAGCCCAACTGATCCGCCTACTTGAGCCGCAAATGGATGATCTGAAACAGGTCAACACCATTGATTGGATCGGCTACTCCAAGGAACACAAAACCTATGTGTTCAACGACATCGCGATCTCGCAGGGCAACGTATACAAGCTCAACGAGGAGGACTTCTTCGACATCGGTCCACTGAGCATCAAGTCGCAAAGCATGTCGCCGCACCTGGCCATCAACACCGACCTGAACGCCTACAACGAGGGTTGGTTCGAGACGTTCTGGAAGTGCTTCGGAGTGCGCGGCACGGTCGTCTTGGTCTGGTGGCTGGCTTGCTTGCACGCCGAGCAGATCCGCCAGTTGCAGAAGACGCTGTGTTTTCTGGAGTTGGTTGGCGAAGGCGGTTCAGGCAAGTCCACCCTGATCGAGTTCCTGTGGAAGCTCGTCGGCCGTATCGAATACGAGGGCTTCGACCCTACAAAAGGTACCGCCGTAGGCCGCGCCCGTAACTTTTCGCAGGTGGCCAATCTACCGGTGGTACTGATCGAGTCCGAGCGGGAGCAACAGGACGGTGCACCGGTCAAGCATTACGACTGGGACGAGATAAAGACCACCTACAACGGCCGCTCGGTGCGCTCGACCGGCGTCAAGAACAACGGCAACGAGACCCGCGAACCGCCCTTCCGTGCCGGCGTGATGATCGCTCAGAACAACGCAGTGAACGCCTCCAATCCGATCCTCACTCGTATCGCCCAGGTACTGCTGAACAGTGAGCACCACACTCCGGAAACGAAGCTTTACGCCGAGGAGCTGGAATGCATGCCCATGGAGAAAATCAGTGGCTTTCTCATCAAGGCGCTACAGAGAGAGGCTGACATCCTTCACCTATTAGAGGAGAGGACCAGAGGCTACGAGCAGGAGCTGCTGGCTTTGCCGGAGATTCGCACAGTGCGAATCGCGAAGAACCATGCCCAATTGCGCAGCATTGCCGATGGCCTGGCCCTGGTTGTTCCGCTCGGAGAGGAGCGCAAAGCGCTGGTCCATCAAGAGCTGTGCCGAATGGCAGTACAGCGTCAGGAGACCATCAACGCGGATCACAAGACCGTCCGCGAATTCTGGGACCTCTACGAGTACCTCAATGACGATGGCGAAGGACTCAACCACTCCCGCAACAAGAACCTGATCGCGGTAAACCTCAACGAGTTCGTAGAAAAAGCCGTGAACAAGCGGCAGCAAATCCCCGCCGTGCTCAGCGAGCTGAAACGTCTGCTCAAGACCAGCAAGTCGCCCAAGTTCATGGAGTCGAACAAGGCCATCAACTCGGGCCGGCAGACCGACGCATTCAACCCAAGCAAGACCGTCCGGTGCTGGGTCTTCCAGCCCTGAACAACCTACCCAGGCGCTGCAACGCCTGGGCAACTCCAAAGGAGAAGCACCATGCATATCAAGGTCATCAAAGGCGCCCGGGCAACGGGAAAGACCCATCGACTAAGGCAGATCGAGAAGCAGCGAAACGCGCAAGGAAAGCCCGCCAGCATCATCCATGCGGATGCATACGCCCAGGAGGGCCTGCTTTCGATCATGGAAGTAAGGATTGAGCGCGGAGAACAAACATTGCTCGTAGATGACTGCACCCGCCAGCAAATCGACGAAGTCTTGAAGTGGCAGACAGCTCACGACGAGAGCGAGGGTTTGAAGGACCTGGAAATTTTCCTGGTTCGCATCGCCGGCTGAATTGTTCCGAAAGAGTGGTGCCGAGGGGCTGCAACCCCTCGACACCGACCACCCCAAAGGAGAAGCACCATGCAAGTGAATCAACCCCAAGGCGGCACCGCAGAGGCTACCACAACCCCACTCGCTGTCGGCGACAAGGTCAGCTACACCGCTCTGAAAGCCCAAGGCAATGGGTACAGACTCAGTGCCCGCAATGGCGTGATCGTAGAGATCAACGGCCCGCTCGCAGTGGTTCGAATCTGCAACGGCCACCGAACCACACTACCGCTGACCAAGCTGACTCCGGACGGCCAGCCCAACGAGCTCACCCGCATGCTGTGCGGAGGGCGCTGAGCATGGCCGAACGCTCCCGCCCGACGATGGCAAGCCATCGCCTGGACCTGCCGAGCCGTTGTGACATCTGCGGCAAAGCCAGATCTACCCGCACCCACCAACGCTGCAGCAAAGCCCGCCAACAGCGCAAAACAGCAGAGTGGGCAGCATTCATGGCCGAACAGGCCGCAGCCAAGCAGAACAAGCCTCGGCGTTTCGCACGCTGAACTGGAAAACGGGCGTTTAACGGGGAGCTGCAACTCCCCCATCGCCCTAAAGGAGAAGCACCATGCAAACCATCCAACCTGCTGCCACCGAGTCCCAAGCCAGCAACACCACGCTTTACCGTGTGGAGGAAACGTTCGGGGGCAACAACGTCCTGCTCGAAGTTGACCTCAATAAGCTGACACCCGAGCGGGCAACCGAACTCTGCAACTTCTGGAGCAGTTCAGGGGGCTACGTCGAAACCGAAGACGG
This sequence comes from Pseudomonas sp. KCJK8993, assembly GCF_046230915.1. Classification (NCBI taxonomy): domain Bacteria; kingdom Pseudomonadati; phylum Pseudomonadota; class Gammaproteobacteria; order Pseudomonadales; family Pseudomonadaceae; genus Pseudomonas; species Pseudomonas sp. KCJK8993. The sequence goes on along the minus strand of NZ_JBJJLO010000107.1, from coordinate 5,153 downwards.
GAACCCAGTCCGCGCAGCCGTGCGCCTTTTCGGCAGCTGGATCATCAGCGATATGAGTCAAGGGGGTGGGACCGACTTCAGCGCTGATTACAAGTCCCCTGATGGTGACCCGCATCCTGGCCTGATCTGGTCGGCTGATGTCCATGAGGCAGACGGCTGGGGCGGCACCGACGGCAGTCCTTTTGGCTGGTGCGGCATCCGCTGCGTAGCGGCAGAAGTTGCGTCCATCAACTTCTACAGCGTCGAGTTGAAGGAGGTGCAGCATGCTTAATCGCATCTTCAAGCACTTCCACTTCTGCTGCGGCCTCGGCGGCGGCGCCAAGGGTTTCAACCGGGCCAGGTCCGTGGTCGGCAATATGCTGGGCACCTGGCAATGCATCGGGGGCGTAGACGTTGACCCGGTGGGCCTGCGCGACTTCGAACGCCTCGCCGGCGTCCCGGGCACCCAGCTGGATCTGTTCACCCGTGATCAATACGTTCGCTTCCACGGGAAAGAGCCTCCACCAGGGTGGCGCGAGGCCACGGCGGAGGATATTCGACGCGCCGCCGGCAACCAGCGCCCCGACGCGATCTTCATTTCCAGCCCCTGCAAAGGCGCCTCGGGCCTACTGTCCGAGAAAATGAGCCTCACCCCGAAATACCAGGCCCTGAACGAGCTGACGCTGCGCTGCATCTGGCTCATGGGCGAGGCCTGGCCAGATGATCCTGTGCCGCTGATCGTCTTCGAAAACGTGCCTCGGCTCGCTACCCGCGGCCGGCACCTGCTGGACCAGATCAACAAGCTGCTGAGCCACTACGGCTACGCATCCGCTGAAACCACGCACGACTGCGGAGTCATTGGCGGCCTGGCCCAGAGTCGGAAGCGCTTCCTCTTAGTTGCCCGCCATACCGAAAAGGTACCGCCCTTCCTGTACGAGCCGGAGAAGAAGACGCTCAAGTCGGTGGGGTCGATTCTTGGCCGCATGCCGATGGCCGGAGATATCGAGGCCGCGGGCCCTATGCACCGCGTGCCGTCACTGCACTGGAAAACCTGGGTGCGACTGGCCCTGGTCCAGGCCGGCAAGGACTGGCGCAGCCTGAATGACCTGGCCATCGAGGACGGGTATCTGCGCGATTTCGTGATTGTGCCCGAGGCTTACGGCGGCTATCTCGGCGTGAACAAGTGGGACTACTCCATGGGTGTTGTCGCCGGCCGGAGCAGCCCAACCAATGGCGCGTTCTCCGTAGCAGATCCACGGGCCAGGGACGGCGCCCTGCAATACCAGCAATACGGAGTGCGGCGCTGGGATGAAACCAGCGGCGCGGTGATCGGCGTCAAGTCGCCCGGGCAAGGGACGTTCAGCGTTGCCGACCCAAGACCTGCAGGTGTTCGACACAACAACGTATACCGCGTCTGCAAGATGGAAGGCCCCGCCGGCACAGTCACTGGCGGCCGGTCACCCAGTGCTGGCGGTCAATGCATAGCAGATCCTCGCCGACCAGGTGAAGGCTTTGGCAAGTACCTGGTCACGCCATACGGCGCTGCCGCCGGCACCGTCATCGCAGGGAGCACCACCGGTCAGGGCGCCTTCGCCGTGCAAGACCCCCGCTACACACACTGGCACCCCGGTGCGAGCACGCGAAAGCTTGGGGTCTGTCCTTGGGACAAGACGGCTGGAACTGTTACTGGTTCGCAACAGGTGGCCAGCGGGGCACTGTCGATCGCTGATCCTCGCCCGGGAATGAAGCGCGACAAGGGAGACGCCTATCTCACCGGTGGCCATTACGGGGTTATCGACTGGAGCGGCCAGGCCGGAGCTGTTTCGGCCAGTGCCCGCCAGGACAATGGCCGCTGGTCCGTCGCGGATCCACGCATGCCAGAGCCCAGCGAAAAGCTCACCTGCGTGATCGAGAGCCTCGACGGTACCTGGCACCGCCCGTTTACGACCCTGGAGCTGGCCGCCCTGCAGAGTCTGGTCGAGCCCGAGGAATGGCTTGAACTGGACGGCCTGAGCGACCAGGCATGGCGGGAACGGATCGGCAACGCAGTCCCCCCGGCCGCGGCCGAGGCAATCGCCCAGGTCATGGGTACCACGCTCCTCCTGGCCGAGGCCGGCGAGACGTTCATGCTCAACAGCATGCCGGTCTGGGTTCAGCCCGTAGCTATTGCGCTGAGCGTTGCGCAGCAGGAGGCTCTATGAACGTCTTCCTGTTGCTGTACCTGTGCACCAGTGCAGACCGCACGGATTGCCAGGTGTTCCCGGTCCAGCGCTGGATGGGGCCTGACTCATACCAACAATGTGGCGCCACCGCGCGCCAGCTCACCGCAGACCTCACCGGCAAGAACCGAAAGCTGAACTATTTCGTCTGCGACATCCAGGCGGCCGGTGACATCGATGCGGCCGAGCAATCCCAACCACCACTGCCCCGCCAGTCGTTCCAGCTCTGAACAGGCTAATCACATGAGTAAAAGCAGAGCTTTCCCTTGGAGCATCGACCAGACAGGCGTATGCGACCAGTGCAACAAGTCTCGTGCCCATGGCAGCCACAAAAAATGCAGTAAGGCACGCCAGATCCTTAACGCACGCCGGAGGGCCGAAAACGCCAGTTCCGGAAAAAATCCTGAGCCTAGAAAAAGTGCGGGCCTGTTCTGGTTACTTCGTCAGCAATGATCGGCAACACTGAAACCTAGACACCAAGGCCCGGCAACGGGCCTTTTTTCTTTCAGCAGACTAGATCTTTCAATACATCGCGTGGGGACGCATATGGCAGATGGCGTAGAGGCCCGTGGCAATTCAGTACGGGTCTATTTTCGTTTCAATGGCGAGCTGTGCCGGGAGCTGGTACCTGGCGGCAACACACCGGAGAACCGGGAGCATGCAAAGCGCCTGGTAACGGTGATCGAGTATGAGATCCAGGCCGGCACATTCGATTATCGCCGGCACTTTCCCGAATCGACCAAACTGGCCGAGAACAGCTTTGGTTATTACTTGGACCTGTGGCTGACCATCAAGAGCAACAGCGTGGCTGCGACCTCTTTTCGTGGGTACAAGAACAAGGCAGAGGTTCATGTGCGGCCACGCTGGGGTGACACTCAGATCGACCAGATTGATCATCTGGATCTGCAGGAGTGGATTCAAGGGCCGCTGTCAAAGCGGCTGAAGAACAAGACCATTCGCGACATCATCAGCAACGTGCGCCAGGTGTTCCGGCTCTACCGCACTCGAAAGAAAGTCGCGCATGACCCCACAGAAGGACTATTCGTACGCCTTCCCGACCCAGAAGCCCCCGATCCATTCACCAGGGCGGAAATCAAGCAGATCCTGGAGACCCCCACCAACCGCACCCAGGAGCTGCTGATGGTGCAGTTCATGATTTGGGCAGGCCCACGAGTTTCAGAGACCATCGCGTTGGCCTGGGAGGACGTCGATCTGAAACAAGGGACAGTGACTTTCCGTCGGTCAAAGGTACGCGGAGCCTACCGCGTGACGAAAACCCGGCGCTCGACGCGCAAGGTGCGCTTGCTGGAGCCTGCGTGGGATGCCCTGCGCAAGCTTGACGCCCTCAACCAGCTCAAGACCGTGGAGACCGTCGATATCGTAGAGCGGGACAACAAGACAGTCCGCAAGCACAAACTGCACTTCGTGTTCCTGAACACCAAAAGTGGCCTGCCGCACGTTAGCGACTTTGTCGTGAGGGATAGGTTCTTCAAAGCCCACTTGAAGGCAGCCGGCGTGCGCTATCGCGGTCCTGGCCAGTGCCGCCACACATACGCCAGCCAATTACTGACGACAGGTGTGGCCTCGGTCGATTGGATCGCGGAACAGATGGGCCACACCAGCGCGAACATGATCCGACAGCACTACGGCATGTGGATAAACGAGGATGGGCCAGACGTCATTGGGATGCTAGAGCATGCCCTGGACCTTTAGCTGTGGGTAGGTAGACAAACGATGCGCGACCACCATGTCGATATGCAGCCCATTGACCTTCCTCCCTACTTCAGTACATTCCGAAACGCTAAAACGCTGCAGGGTTCACAGCTCTAAAACAAGGCGTCAAAATGAAAAATTGAAATAACGCATTCGATTTACATGGCACAATGCCGCCTTTAACTCACCTCCTATCTAGGCTAGGAATGTGCCTTGTCCGACCTGCTTAACCTGAAGAAAAATGCGCTGGTCCTGCACCCGTCAGGCTCTGAAAGCTACGGAACCATTCCTGAAATGCCAAAATTTGGCTTACGAGGTGGGGAAATTTTTCTGCGTGCTGGCGTTCACCTAGCCGCTGGCAGGGGGTTTGGCATTCGACATATTTGGGAGGCCCACCAGACGGACTTAGCCAAATATGGTTGTATGAACATTGACCAGGTGGCGCAACACATAGCAAATATGGTCGTGCATAAGGCACCTATTTACTGTGAGTTTCGGCAAATGCAGGGCGGTCATCGACTGACAGTCATGAAAACGCCAACTGGATCTCTGGTGTTAGAGCCTCGCAATGAACGTCGTGGCTTTGGTTACTATGTTGTGACTTGGTTCCCGAGGAGGAACGCCATTGGAACATTGGTGGGACAAGTAGTTGGAAAAACAAATACGCTCAGTCAGAAATAAAAAAGGCGCCCAATAGGCGCCTTTAAAATTTATTGAGGAGTAGTCGCAGCAATTCTTTAGCTCCCGGCCTTTCAGCCTTGGGGTCAGAACCCGATTCAGCAGGTGAGTACTTCCTGTTCTAACTCCTAAATTTAGGACTTCCTGTCCTCAATTTGCTGATCGTCACTACCTCCAGAGGAACCAGCTCCTCTGCTGCCAAATATGCGGGGGGGCGATCTCTGGTACCCATGCCCGACGAATGCGCAGTTGCAGTCCTCGAGACCATTTTCTCAAAGATGCCACGAGTGTCAAGCCATACAGTGGGTTCATGCTTAAGAGCGAGTGTACAGACCAGCCCTAGAAAGAACATTGTTGTTCCCATGAATGTTCCCATATCGCCATTTTTCAGACGTCGAAAACCACAAGCCCCTGACTTTCTCTAGGAAAATCAGGGGCTTGTGGCTTCATAATATGGCGGTGAAGGAGGGATTCGAAAGTACCCGCACCCTTTCTCTATAAACACTTTTCAGGCGGGGTCCCTTATCCCATCCTACCCCCCCCCCTTTTTCTTTCAAACACTTT